>DATGRU010000247.1:0-6021 GCA_035303295.1 Paenalcaligenes sp. | reverse complement strand
TGACGAATGGAGGGTCCACAATGACGGAACATGAACTATCCCATAGCGGCAGTAAAGCGCAGCAAACGGCAGAGAAACAGCGTGATATTCAAGAGAGACAGAAGCGTCTGGATGTATGGGGTGCGGAAAACGCCGACTGCGAAAGCCTGGAAAACAATTGGGACGCACCGCACGGTGTGGTCTATCCCCGTGCACCGGTTTCTACCGAGGAGTTAAAAAAGCCGGGTAAAGAAGAAACCATGAATGTGCAGCCACATTATTTGGCACCTCATTACCAAGGCAGCGCTAAGTTGCAGGGGCAGGTCGCATTAATCACGGGGGGTGATTCAGGTATAGGGCGTTCCGTGGCAGTGCTGATGGCGCGTGAAGGCGCTACGGTGGCCATTATCTACTTATCGTCTACAGAAGATGCTGAAGTCACGCAGCAAGCGGTGAAAGACGAAGGGGGCGAATGCCTGTTAATTCAAGGGGATGTGAAAGATCCTAAATTTTGTGCAGCAGCGGTGGAGCATGTGGTGGCGCAGTGGCGGCGTTTAGATATTTTAGTGAACAACGCGGCCTTTCAGCAGCACGCCCACGCGCCTGAGCAATTGGACATGGAACGCTGGGAAGAAACCTTCTCGACGAATATGGGTGGTTATTTCAATATGGTGAAAGCGGCCCTAGCGCACATGCAAACGGGCTCTTGCATTATTAATACAGGCTCGGTAGTAGGTTTAAAGGGTAGTGCTCAGCTGCTGGATTATGCGAGCTCTAAAGGGGCCATTCATGCTTTTACCTATTCGTTGGCAGCGAACTTGGCGAGCCGTAAAATTCGGGTGAATGCGGTGGCGCCAGGGCCTGTTTGGACGCCTTTAAATCCGGCGGATCGTGATGAGGCGGGCTTAGAGCAGTTTGGCAAAGATACCGTTTACAAGCGGCCGGCACAGCCTGAAGAGCTGGCGCCCGCCTATGTGTTTTTAGCGAGCCCTCAGTGCTCAAGCTACATCACGGGTATTGTCTTGCCCATTACCGGAACACCCGGTGATCATTGAGTCGATATTCGGGCCAGCGAAGATCACTGGCCCGAGACTTTGCTACTTTTTATCTTTAGTCTTGTGTTTAGGTAAACCCCCTCGTGTGTTGTCCTCAGCTGAGTCCACCGCAGCATGGTCAAAAGTGGGGCCTTGTTGGTAATGCTCCGGTAAATCCGGTTGATGATTGTCGCGACCGGGGTCATAGTTTTCTTCAGTTTTCTTCCCTTTTTTACGGGTGCCGGGGTAATCCCACTCACGCACATGCCTTGGCCACTCGCGCTCGCGGTGTGGTTCAGGGTTAGGGTTGCTTGGCGAATCGCTTTGTTTGGGGTCGTGCTGTTTTTTCTCAGCCATAAAAGCCTCCTGCCGTGCGTGATTTAGCGACCTAGATGGCGGGCAAGGCATACACCAGCTAAAAAACTGATTCCCAGTACCGCGTAGGTCGATGACCACGGTTTATGGCTTACCGCATCCGACGTGCTATGACATAACTCTTTACCGCCAGTGCAAATAACCCCTTGCCAGCAATGCAACGCGTACTTCGTTGCGCGGATTGCGTCGTTGATTTCCTCTTTTGTTGCGTGCGTTGCTGTTTCTTGAGTATCGGCAAACGGAATCGGTTCTGGCGCTTCGGGTGTGGCTTCGTAAGAATGGGAAGTGTTGATGGAGGGGGGCATCGGTGGGTTAGTCATACAGTGCTCCTTTACAGAGGGGGCTAGAAATTGCTGTATAAGGTGCAGCAAGTTGTATGCCTAGAGCCGTTAACAGTGCTTTCAGGTAAGGCGAAAAATAGATTATGGTTACCCTAGTACCTATAGGAAGCGAGGCTTATGGAGGTGATGAGTACAGTAGAGCTTCGGTGAAAAGCCAGAAATAGGCGAAAAAAAAGACCTGCTTGAGGTCATTGATTTGTTGCAGAATGGAAAGAGGGTAGAGAAAGTAGGCTATACAGCCTGAACTTGATGGGGTGACCGACGGGGCTCGAACCCGCGACAACCGGAATCACAATCCGGGACTCTACCAACTGAGCTACGGTCACCACAGTGTGCAACAAAGAAAAGGAGTATAACATCATTTGAAGAAATGTACAGCCCCTAAGTGCAGTTAAGATGATAGGAAAAAAACGGCGTTGCCGTGCAGTACTGCATTCTGCATAAAACGATGGATTGAACTATATTGTTTTTATTCTTTAAAGGAACAGTATATGGTACAAGTTTTTGTTGTTCACCCAGAAAACCCTCAAGGGCGGATTCTTGCTCAGGCAGCCGATATTTTGGCCAGCGGAGGCCTCGTGGCTGTGCCCACCGATTCCAGTTACGCCGTGGTTGCTCGGCTAGATGATAAGTCTGCCGCTGAAGCATTGCGTCGTATTCGCGGCTTAGACGAGCGACATAATCTAACCTTGTTGTGCCGTGACTTAGCCGAAATCAGTCATTTCGCCAAAGTAGGCAATGCGCAGTACCGTTTATTGAAGCTGGCTACGCCAGGCCCGTGGACCTTTATTCTGGAAGCAACGAAGGAAGTACCACGTCGAGTCTCTCATCCCTCGCGTAAAACAATCGGCATTCGCGTGCCGGATAACAAAGTGGTCAGCCAGTTAATTGAAGAGGTGGGATCCCCTTTGCTTTCCACCACCTTTATTCCGGAAGGCGAAACCGAAGCGCTGAACGATGTGGACGAGATTGAGCAACGCTATAAGCATCAATTAAAAGGCTTAATTGATGGCGGGCCTTGCGCCATGCAACCCACTACGGTGATTGACCTCACGGCCGATGCACCTGTTGTGGTGCGTCGTGGTGCGGGTGACCCAGCTAAGCTTGGGCTGGAGTAGAATTAAGGGCTAGCTTCTTTTGCTCTTAAGCGCTGGGCAGGGGCGACGTAGCGACTGTTATTAAGCCCCGCCCACACAGGATTTACATGAACTCTCTTATTCAAACCATTTCGGTTTATGCCATACCCGTGCTGTTTGCTATTACCTTACACGAGGCTGCTCATGGGTATGTGGCACGGATGTTCGGCGATAACACAGCAGAGCAAGAAGGTCGGATTACGTTAAATCCCATACCGCATATCGACCCAATTGGTACCATAGCGTTACCCTTGTTTTTGCTCTTTAGCAGTAAATTGCTGGGTGGTGCAGGTATATTGTTTGGCTGGGCTAAGCCTGTGCCCGTGAATTGGTCGCGCTTACGTAACCCCAAGCGAGATATGTTGTGGGTGGCATTGGCTGGGCCGGGCGCTAATTTATTCATGGCCATTATATGGGCCATCAGTTTGCGCTTATTAATCGAGCTCGGCTCCTCACCCACCGATTTTACCGTGCTGATGGCTATCGCCGGTATTAATGTGAATCTGGTGCTGATGGCATTGAATTTACTGCCTCTGCCACCGCTTGATGGTGGACGAATTGTGTTTAGTTTGTTGCCACCATCGTTAGCCTATCCCTACTCGCGCATCGAGCCTTACGGCATGGTTATTTTGATTTTGCTGCTGGTGACGGGCTCATTGTGGATGTTTTTGTCCCCTATTTTGTTTTTGGGGCAAAAAGTGATTGGCTGGTTCTTATGATTTACGGTCTAATCCGTTAAACTTGGTCTTTGTTTATTTTGGCTTACGCCGCGTCTTTTGTTGGAGACACTCTCGATTATGGCAAGTTCAGATTCCGCCACGCCTGTATTACAGGGCAGTATGGTTGCTCTTATTACGCCCATGTTTCCCGATGGGCAACTGGATTTCGAAGCCTATCGAAAGTTGATCGACTGGCACATTGAAGAAGGCACGGATGCCATTGTGGTGGTGGGTACCTCGGGCGAATCCCCAACCGTCGACATGGATGAACACGCCGAGCTGATTAGCATTGCGGTAAAGCATGCTGCAGGTCGTATTCCGGTGATTGCAGGGGTGGGTGGTAACTCCACTACCGAAGCTATCGAGCTAACTCGCCATGCACAAGAAGTGGGTGCGGATGCAGGTTTGTCGGTAGTTCCCTATTACAACAAGCCCACTCAAGAAGGTTTGTACCAGCACTTTAAAGCCATTGTTGAAGCCGTCGATTTACCCACCTTACTTTATAATGTGCCGGGTCGTACGGTTGCCGACATGAGCGTCGAAACTATTTTGCGTCTGGCTCAGGTGCCCCATATTATTGGTGTTAAAGAAGCCACCGGTGATATTGGACGTCTAGGCGTATTAATGCGCGACAAACCTGAAGATTTCGTTGTGCTAAGCGGCGACGATGCCAGCGCAGCTGCCTTGATTCTGTTGGGCGGTCGCGGCAATATTTCGGTAACGGCAAACGTAGCACCACGCCTCATGCATGAACTGTGTGCGGCCGCGCTAGAAGGCGATTTGCCTAAAGTACGCCATTTAAATGGTGTGCTGGCCGACCTGAACAACATGCTTTTTGTAGAAGCTAATCCAATCCCAGTGAAATGGGCGCTAGCAGAAATGGGCAGAACTCAGTTAGGCTATCGTCTTCCTATGACACCTTTAAGCGAACAATACCATGGTATGTTGCGTCAACTACTACGAGATGCAGGCCTGATTTCATGATAACTACGCGTATAAGTAAAACCGGTGCTATGTTGGCACTTGGTGCGAGCGTTAGCCTGTTGGCTGGTTGCTCCACAATTAATAAGTTAACAGGTGGTGAAGAAAGCGTTGATTACCGAAGCACAGTACGTGGTGATCCTTTAAGCATTCCGCCCGATTTAACGCAGGCGAATCAGGATGTTCACTACCGTGCCCCCGAAGGCACGACGTCGTACTCCGATTACGCGCAAGCTCAGCAAGCGCAACAAGGTGCTTCCCGTCAGTCTCAGGTCTTGCCTGAACAGCAGGGCATTGAAGTTAAGCGCGATGGACAGTTGCGTTGGTTAGTGGTTGAACGGCCCGCTGAAGAGGTCTTCCCAGCAATTATCGAGTTCTGGGGGCAGCAAGGGTTCACCATTCGTTCACAAGACCCTCAAGCGGGTGTTGTGCAAACCGACTGGGCCGAGAACCGTGCCAAGATTCCTGAAAGCTGGATTCGCTCGGCATTGGGTTCCATTATTGATCAGGTATTCGACAGTGGTGAACGCGAGCGCTTTACAACACGTCTTGAGCGTGTCGATGGGCGCACCGAGGTTTACATCAGTCATCAACACATGGAAGAAACGCCCACTACCGATGGGGCAGCATTCAAATGGGTGTATGGCGACGAAGATCCGAATCTGAATGCGGCTATGTTGGCGCGCTTGATGGTGTTCTTAGGTACCGATGTAGAACGTGCTCAAAGTCAGGTGGCGCAAGCTGAGGCTGGCCCACAAGGTACGCTTATCGAAGCTTCAACGCAAGAAGCAGCGCTTACACTGAACGAGCCCTTCGATCGTGCGTGGCGTCGTGTTGGTGTAGCCATCGATGCAGCGGGCTTCTCGGTTGAAGACCGCGACCGTTCAACGGGTGATTACTTTGTTCGTTATCTCGACTCCGATAGTGGCGAGAAAATCGAGCAACAAAACCTGATTGGCCGTCTCTTTGGTACACGTAATACTGCCGAAGCAGTTCGTTATCGCATTCGCGTTAACACCGTAGGCAATGTGTCCACCGTAAGGGTGCTCGATGAGAATGCCCAAGTTCAGGACACCGATACCGCTAGACGTATTCTGACCGTGTTGCGCAACCATATGCCAAGCTAAGGTTGCATTAAGGCATTCACTGTCTAGGCAATAAAAAACCCGCCAGCTACATCATCTAGCTGGCGGGTTTTTTTTGATGTGTTATTTGCTATTCGTAATACGTAACGATGCGCCGATCATTGATTAAATGAATATCGAAGGGTGTGCAGTAAATATCTTCCAAGACATCTTTGCGGATAATGTCGTCGGGAGTGCCCTGTTGGTGGACATTGCCATCTTTCATGGCGATGATGTGGTCAGAGTAGGTTGAAGCGAAGTTGATGTCGTGCAGAACTACCACTACCGTTTTACCCAGCTCTTCGGCGGCGTGCTTCAGAATTTTCATCATG
>DATGRU010000246.1:0-5388 GCA_035303295.1 Paenalcaligenes sp. | reverse complement strand
GAAATACGGAAGTCGCCCGGCAATACAGCACCTACCTGCGCTACCGGCACTTTTAAGCCTTGTGCCGCATTAGGCGCACCACACACAATCTGCAACAGTTCACCAGAACCATCGTCCACCTTACACACTCGTAAGCGATCGGCATCGGGATGGGGGCTGATCTCAACAATATGACCCACCACCACCTTGCTAAAGGCCGGTGCCGCAGTAAAAACCTCTTCAACTTCTAACCCCGCCATGGTCAGACGATGGGCAAGTGAGTCAGCGTCTAAGGGCGCATCGACAAAGGTACGTAGCCAAGATTCAGAAAGTAGCATGATGAAAGCGTGAATATTGAATGAATGCTGTAACCCGAACGCTAACAAAGCTGATCGGGCCCCCAACAGGCAAAACGGTGATTAGCGCGAGAATTGCTGCAAGAAACGCAAGTCGCCCTCGAAAAACTGACGTAAATCGTTAACGCCGTAACGTAGCATCGTCAGACGCTCTAGACCCGAACCAAACGCAAAGCCTATGTACTTTTCAGGATCAAGACCAAAGTTGCGTACGACATCGGGATGCACCTGACCAGAGCCGGAAATTTCCAGCCACTTACCTTGGTTAGGCCCCGAGGTAAACATCATGTCGATTTCAGCGGAAGGTTCGGTAAAAGGGAAGAAAGAAGGACGGAAGCGCACTACCAAGTCGTCGCTTTCAAAGAAAGCGCGTAGGAAGTCAGTATAGACCCCTTTTAAGTCAGCAAATGAAATGTCTTCTGCAATCCATAAGCCTTCAACCTGATGGAACATAGGCGAATGCGTCGCATCGCTATCAACCCGATAGGTACGACCTGGAGCAATCACCTTAATAGGCGGTTTATGCATGCGAGCGTAACGCACCTGCATAGGGCTGGTGTGTGTACGCAGTAACAACGGCAACCCTTGCTCGTCTTTCATATCGACGTAGAAGGTATCTTGCATTGAACGAGCCGGATGATTCTCGGGGTTATTTAACGCCGTAAAGTTGGTCCAATCATTTTCGATTTCGGGGCCATCAGCCACATCAAAACCAATAGACTGGAAAATAGCTTCAACCCGCTGCCACGTTTGGATAACGGGATGAATACCCCCTACCCCACGCCCACGACCGGGTAAGGTTACATCGATAGTCTCTGACGCTAACTTACGCTGCAGCTCGAGCTCGGTAAGCTCTACACGACGCTGGTTAAGTAATTCTTCAATTTGGCGCTTCAGCTGATTAATGCGAGCACCTTCTGCTTTTTTTTCTTCGGGGGCAAGCTTAGCCAGCCCTTTCAATAAGGCGGTGATTTCACCCTGTTTACCTAAAAACAGCGCTTTTGCATTTTCCAATGAAGCAGCATCTTTAGCGTTACTGAATTGCGCCTGAGCACGAGAAATTAAGTCGTCTACCGAAAAGGTCATGATGATTTCGCTTGTCCCAAAAACAAACGGAGCCCATGCGGAGCCCCGTTTGTAATCATACAGAATCGAATAAAACTGATTAAGCAGCTAAAGCCGATTTAGCTTGTGCAACCACAGCTGCAAAACCTGCTTTATCGTTTACTGCCATATCGGCTAATACTTTACGATCCAGCTCGATATTTGCTTTGTTCATTCCAGCAATAAACTGGCTGTATGTCATGTCGAGCTCGCGGCACGCAGCATTGATACGTGTGATCCACAAGGCGCGGAATACACGTTTGCGATTACGACGGTCGCGGTAGGCATACTGACCTGCCTTCATTACCGCTTGTTTAGCTACGCGGTAGACCGTACTACGGCGGCCGCGATAGCCTTTAGCTTCGGCTAAAACCTTTTTATGACGAGCGCGGGCATTAACCCCACGTTTTACGCGTGACATAGTAACTCTCCGTTATCAGGCAAAAGGCATCATGGCTTTCACGGATGCTACGTCTGCATCGTGAACCGCAACTGCTCCACGCAGTTGACGCTTGTTTTTAGTGGTTTTCTTAGTAAGAATATGACGCTTGAACGCCTGACCCCTTTTGATGGAGCCACTACCGCGAACCTTAAAGCGCTTGGAAGCACTTTTTTTGGTTTTCATCTTAGGCATGATGGTACTCTGTAAAATTTGTGACCGACGGTGTTAGCCAAGCCTATTGACTACCCTTGATAACCGACAAGACACTTATTGTTTTCCCCATGAATCGAACCGCTCGTTACTGACACGAATTATCGACCCATGAAAAGCCAACCATTATAACTAAGCACAGCCATATTGTCTAACATATATGAACACAAGCCACTTAACCACGATACTGTATGGCTTGTGCAACATGCATGCGTTGAATCGAGTTGCTGCCAGCTGTATCTGCAAGCGTGCGCGCCACACGCCACAAGCGATGCACTGTTCGATTGGACCAGCCCCACTTCTCTGCACTACTCTGTATCAACGTCGCGGCATCTGCATCCAACGTCGCATAGCGCTTAAGCTGTTCCGCATTCAATTCCGCATTTAGACATTGTTGACGCTGATACTGTCTATGACGTACGGCCAACACCCGTTCACGCACCTGTTCAGAACGCTCGCCCGTCGACGAATCAGTTATCGCTATACCCTCGCTGCTTAAGTGCAACCTGATGTCCAAACGATCTAAAAACGGGCCCGATAACTTCCCCTGATAACGCTCCACGCGCTCAGGCGTACACCGACAGACCTCCACCCGATGCCCAGACCAACCGCATGGGCAAGGGTTCATTGCGGCAACCAACTGAAACCGAGCGGGAAAGCTAACACTTCGAATGGCGCGAGCGATGCGTATCTCACCCATTTCCAACGGTTCTCGTAAGGCTTCTAAGGCGCGTCTATCAAATTCGGCAACTTCATCTAAAAACAATACACCGTGGTGCGCCAAACTAATTTCACCGGGCCTTGGTCGTACTCCCCCACCTACTAACGCTGCAACGCTACACGAATGGTGAGGCGCCCTAAACGGCACAGTCGGTAGAAGCTGCTCTGGCTCGCCCGCTACGGCACGTATAGCGGCAATTTCCAGCAACTGTGATGTGTTTAGGGGTGGCAGCAACGTGCCAATACGCTGGGCCAACATACTTTTGCCTACACCCGGCGTTCCCACCATCAATACATTGTGCCCACCCACGGCGGCTATTTCCAAAGCGCTTTTAGCGTAATGCTGCCCCTTAATATCGGACCAACACAAACTGTCTGCCTCGGGGATAAAGCCAAATGCCTCGGCTTCGGCGGGCTGCGGAAGCTGCTGAGCGCACAACATAGTAACGAGCTCGCTTAACGTTTGTACGCCATATGCAGAGATACCCTCTACCATCGCGGCCCTACCTGCCGCATTATGCGGCAAAAAAAGCGCCTTATAGCCCAAGCGCTTAGCCCCTAAAGCCAATGCCAGTGATGTAGTGAGCTCAACAACCGCACCGGTAAGCGATAACTCACCCGCAAACACAAAGGCATCCAAATCAGGAGGCTGGCGTTGTTTTTCTTCGGGTCGACTGGACACCATTTGACCGGAAGCTTGCAACACGCCCAAGGCGATAGGCAAATCAAAATGAGCTGCATCTTTAGGCAGATCAGCTGGCGCCAAGTTCACGGTGATCCGTGCAGACGGAAACTCAAACCCGCTACTCAATATCGCCGACCTTACCCGCTCGCGGCTTTCACGCACACCGGTATCCGGCAAGCCAACCACGGTGAAAGCGGGCAACCCGACACCCACGTGTACCTCTACCCTTATCGCATGGGGTGTAACCCCCGTTAGGGCGCAGCTATTAATGATGGCTAACGACATCTTCCCTGTTCCACACTAAAACGTACAGTATGCGCAGGCAAGATAAAGAAAAGTCAGTCTTGGGAAAAGATGGCCCATTGCTGAATGTACTTAGCAAGCACAACAACAACAACAACAACAACAACAACAACAACAACAACAACAACAACAACAACAACAACAACAACAACAACAACAACAACAACAACAACAACAACAAAGCCAGCGCTTGCGCTGGCTTCCTATAATCTAACAACACTAACAGAGCAAAGACACTATGCTAGCCTTGTGTGATTATTCTTGAGATGTCGTATTCTCGGACTGAGTGCTTTGACTCGTTTTCTCGGCGTTCAACTGAGCCTCTAGGGCTAAAACACGAGACTCTAAATTAGTAATGCGCTCAAGCGCGCGCTCAAGAAGAGCGCTTTGGTCATCGAACTCTTCACGCGTTAGCAAGTCCATGCGCGTGAAAGTTTGCGACATTAGGGCGCGAATATTTTTTTCGATATCCGCTGCGGGGCTTTTAGCGATTAAATCAGAAATATTTTTCTGGAGATCGTTAAGCCAATCGGTACGTGGGTTCATAGTTGCCTCGGCAAATGCAATAACAATACCCTAAGTGTATAGAAAAATGGCTGCACTAGGCAGCCATTTTTAACTGACATTCAACCCTAAATTAAGGATTGGATTGCTCAGACGGAGCAGCAGGTGCATCAGGCTGCGTACCATTACCTAATTTATCTTGGATGGCAGCGTCAGCTTCGGCAGCACCTTCTTTGATGGCATCGCCAATTTCGCTGGCTTTACGATCCGCTGCATCCTTCAACTCTTCAGCTTTTTCTTTGATGGCATCACCAGCTTCTGCTGCTTCTGCACGAAGCTCATCCGCCTTTTCTTGAGCATCCTCTTTAGCCTCTTGGGCATCAGCCTCTAGCTCTTCAGAAGTAACGGGATCAACAGTTGGCTCGGATGCTACAGGATCGGGAGCAACCGGGGACGCTGGCTGGGTCTCGGCAGCAGGCGCTGGCATTTCAGCAGCCGCGTTATCCTCACCTTCCGAGCAAGCAGCCAAAAAGCTTAAAGAGGCCACAGCGGCAATCACGGCAAGATGTGAACGAGTCTTTTTCATAACTATCCTTCCTTGGTCCTAGGTCGCGTTAAATCTTAATACCAAACCCGATGCGACTGACAGGTCTGACAGTGAACACGTGTTTGTTACAAGTTCATGATTGCTATTCTAGCCACGAGAAACCAGTAAAAACCAGAGGCAGTGTAAATCCTGATTTCAAAATTATGAACATGCGCTATGCAAATTCTAATTAAACCCTTACTATTCAAGCATTAAGGGCAAAACGTAAAGAACCCTAAAGGATACGTTTTGATACAATTCAGCATATTAACACAAGGTTCAGCAACCTAAACACACACTATTCGGCAACCAGATAACCCCTCGATCCGTCGAACCATTGCTTTCTTCAACCCAAAACGCTTAAATCCAAGCGTTCTCCACGATTAAGTACAGGAGCAAGTTGGGTACGCAAAGCCGTAGAATGCGAAGCAATGATCTCCCCTTTCACATCGAGCAATTGTGCCGGATGCATCGAGAAGCGTGTTAAACCTAAGCCCAA
>DATGRU010000245.1:0-3092 GCA_035303295.1 Paenalcaligenes sp. | reverse complement strand
CATGTATGGGGAAAAAGACTCCCATGCTGTTTATTATTTACAGCAGCAGGGTATTAGTCGCTTAGATGTGGTGAATTACCTGTCGCATGGTATTGCAAAAACAAAAAATGATGCGACACCACCACCGCCTACGGCTCAGGCCTCGTCGCCGCGCAATACGCCGGCCTCTGACACAGCTTCCAGCCGAGCAAGCGATCAACAAAAATCGCCGCTTGATCTTTACACGACCAACCTTAACGATGAGGCAGGGCGTGGGCGCATCGATCCGTTAATCGGGCGTGAAAAAGAAGTAGAGCGCGTTATTCAGATTTTGTGTCGTCGCCGTAAAAATAACCCACTACTTGTGGGTGAGGCTGGCGTGGGTAAAACCGCTATCGCGGAAGGCTTAGCCTTACGCATTACGTCAGGTGATGTGCCCGACGTACTGGCAAATGCGGTAGTGTATTCCTTGGATATGGGGGCCTTGCTAGCGGGTACCAAATATCGTGGGGATTTTGAGCAGCGCCTGAAAGCGGTGCTTAAAGATCTTAATAACGATGAAAACTCAATTCTGTTCATCGATGAGATCCACACGTTAATTGGTGCGGGTTCGGCTTCGGGCGGCACTTTAGATGCTTCCAACTTGTTGAAACCAGCATTGTCTTCAGGGCAGCTAAAGTGCATGGGTGCTACCACCTACAGCGAGTACCGAGGTATTTTTGAGAAAGATCATGCCTTGTCTCGCCGCTTCCAAAAAGTAGATGTGGTTGAACCCACCGTCGCTGAAACGGTGCAGATTCTGCGTGGATTGAAGAGCCATTTTGAAGAGCATCACGGTGTACGTTATACGGCTTCGGCTATTTCGGCTGCGGCCGAGTTAGCGGCGCGTCATATTAACGACCGTTTTCTTCCCGATAAGGCCATTGATGTCATTGACGAGGCTGGCGCTGCACAGCGTTTGTTGCCTCGATCGAAGCAGAAGAAAACCATTGGTAAGCAGGACATTCAAGCTACGATTGCGCAAATTGCGCGTATTCCGCCGCAGAATGTATCTTCCGACGACCGCAACAAGCTGGCAACGCTACAGCGTGACCTCAGTACCGTTGTGTTTGGTCAGGATGAGGCCATCGAGGCGTTGGCAGCAGCTATTAAGATGTCGCGTTCAGGCCTAGGGCGTCCCGACAAACCTATTGGTTCCTTCTTGTTTTCCGGCCCCACTGGGGTGGGTAAAACCGAAGTGGCAAGGCAGTTGGCCTTCATTATGGGTATCGAGCTTTTACGCTTTGATATGTCCGAGTACATGGAGCGTCATACGGTTTCGCGCCTTATCGGTGCGCCACCCGGCTACGTGGGCTTCGATCAGGGGGGCTTATTAACCGAGGCCGTGACGAAGCAGCCACATTGTGTGCTATTGCTGGATGAAATCGAGAAAGCGCACCCTGATGTGTACAACATCTTGCTGCAGGTAATGGATCACGGCACGCTTACCGATAACAATGGTCGTAAGGCAGATTTCCGCAATGTCATTTTAATTATGACCACCAACGCGGGTGCAGAAGCGCTTAGTCGTAATACCATTGGCTTTGCTACACCGAAGGCCCAAGGTGACGAAATGGCTGATCTGAAACGCATGTTCAGCCCTGAGTTCCGTAACCGTCTGGATGCCATTATTGGCTTCAAGCCTTTGTCGCGCGACGTCATTTTGCAGGTTGTCGACAAATTCTTGCTGCAGCTTGAACATCAGCTAAATGAGCGTCGTGTCGAAGTCAGCTTCACCGATTCGTTACGCGAGCATTTAGCGAAACAAGGCTTTGATCCGGTAATGGGTGCTCGTCCTATGCATCGTCTTATTCAGGATACGATTCGTCGTGCCTTGGCTGACGAGCTGCTGTTCGGGCGTCTAAGCAACGGAGGGCAAGTCGAAGTAGATGTCGATACCGATGGTAAAGTCATTCTTATCTTTGCGAATGGGGGCGATGATGATTCGTCTAACAACACAGGGCATCCATCACCTTCACATCCTGAAGCAGAGTTAATCGACTAAACGCGCATCCTATGGGCGATTCGCCAATTGTTGCCTGCCCGCATTGTGACGCCTTACATACGGCAGTTCCATTGCGGGCAGGTGAATCAGCGGTATGTAGTCATTGTGCTTACGTACTTTTTCGGGGCTCCAAATTAACCGTCAGCGATTGGCTGGCTTGGGTTATAGGAGCCCTTTTGCTGTTCGTTATAGCGAATCTCACGCCTTTAGTTCATCTTACTTTACAAGGTAAGACCCTAAGTCCGAATTTGCCGTCCGCATTATGGTTGATGTGGGAGCAAGGTCATTACGGACTCTCTGTCATGACGGGGCTAATGGGGGTTTGGTTTCCCTTTTTCTTACTTTTGTTCCGCTTCTGGGCCTTGCTGCTAATTAAGCAGCGGCGGGTATCAGGGGACTTTGCCGTGGGCATGCGGGCCATGGCATTACTCGAGCACTGGTCAATGGTACCGGTGGTTTTTTTAAGTGTGTTGGTGGCCTTGGTTAAGTTTGCTGGCTTGGCCCGCCTCGAGTTAGCCCCGGGTATTTGGGCTTATGCCGTCCTAATGTTGGTTTACACAGCTACGGCGAAACTGGATTCTAAACGTTTATGGGAATTAGCGGCTGAAGCAGGCTTGGTGCACGCACATGCCACCCAGCTTGATTCTGAGCAGTACATACGCTGTATGGCTTGCGGTTTGACGCAAACACCAGAGCCAGATGAAACGCAGTGTGAGCGGTGTGCTAGCCATCTGCATAAACGTAAGCCGGAAATGCGTGTTCGAGCCATGGCGTTGCTAATGGCCGCGATGATCTTGTATGTGCCTGCGAATGTATTTCCTATTATGGAGATACGTAGTCCATTTGGGGCTTCTAATCATACGATACTAGGTGGGGTGGTCACATTGTGGCAAAGTGGTTCACCCGACTTGGCAATGATTGTGTTTGCGGCAAGTGTAGTCGTTCCCGCTCTTAAATTTGTGGTATTACTCATTCTTCTTTTCGATCAACGTTGGCGTGGACGCGTCGTACAACGTCAACGTACACGATCCTATGAAGTCATTGAGTTCATAGGGCAATGGTCAATGCT
>DATGRU010000244.1:0-8923 GCA_035303295.1 Paenalcaligenes sp. | reverse complement strand
CTCATCGCTTTCTACCCTTGAAATCAAGAACGGGATCTAATTTGGCACGCTCTACCTCGTCAAAGCTAAAGCTGAGATCCCTGACACCACCTGAGACATCTTCAAGTTCAAGCACGAACTGCGTGTCGGGTGTGGCTGACTCGACAGTCACATCGTCTGGTGCAATAAGCACCCCAACAAACACCTTGCGGTTCTCAATAGCCTCGCGCAGGCGAATTTCCACTCGCTGGCCGGCAAACCGTACAAAGTCAGCAATTTGCTTAAGTGGCCGATCTACGCCCGGCGAGGACACTTCCAACCGGTTGTAATCGACACTTTCTACCTCGAAGACACGCGACAACTGCTTAGAAACCCACTCGCAGTTATCGACCGTAACCCCATTGGGGTGATCGATAACAATGCGCAACACCCCCATGGGAGCACGCTCGACATCGACTAACTCGATATCGGTGCCGGTAAGGGCCTCTTGTGTCAAAGCGAAAATATCTGCCATAAAATCCAAAAAAAATGGGCTGTATGTCAGCCCACTGCTAGCGTGCTGATTCGTTTTAAAGCCAGGTGACAGCCCAAAACGAAACAACACATTACGATTGTGTAATCCCGAAAAGCGCCTAAAACAGCAGGAGGCAGTGCCTAAAGCATGTAAGCAAACACATGCGACATAAACCACTGCTAACAGCACACAAGGTGCATACGCCTAAGGTTTTAACGCTAAACCCATCAGGACTCGGTGAGTATCTGACATTAACAATTAACGATGATACTGTGCTAAGCCCCATATTCTAACAGAAATTAGTAAAAATTCCTGCTATTTCTGACGCTTAGGACAAAAAAGGCAAGGAGGTGCTTCAAGTGCATGTACTACCTGAGGCACCTACACATCGTGTCGCGTATTAACGACGACCCGAACCAATCCGCGCCAACTTGGATTCGTGAGCATTCGAACCACTGGGCTGCCAATCGTCACGCCTTCCTGCCGATCGACGTGAGGCTCCGCTACGAGCCGTTCCGGCCGTAGCATTAGCATTGCCACCGGAACGCGCATCACCGCGGCGCGCCTGTGCTGGCTTATTACCCGGGGCGCGCCCACCACGCGAGTCCGGCGTACGACGTCCGCCTTTAGCACCAGCAGTGCGATCTGTGCGTCGGCGATCCCCTGCAGGTCGTCCTGCGCGCCCTGCCTCGGGGTGTCCATTGGCCAACCCCCCGCTGATCAGTAGACCGGTGGTAACGGTAGGATCAATGGCCAGTGGCTGACGCGTACCACGACGCCCCCCGCGCACTCCTGAGCCACTACGTGATGATTGCTCTACACTACCAAAGCCGGGAGGCAATGCGCTGTCGTGACTAATCGGTTGACCACGTCGACCACGACGATCGCCTGTTCCTTCATTCGCCCCTTCACGCATCAAACCAACGCGTAGCATCAGAGCGGTGGCCATGGTCGCATCCAACTCTTCCCAACGTCCTCGCCGCAAGTTACGCGGCAACACCACCTCACCAAAGCGAGTGCGAATTAAGCGGCTTACCGTAACGCCCGCCGCATCAAACATACGACGTACTTCACGATTACGACCTTCTTGAATGGTGACTCGATACCAACGATTGCTACCTTCACCACCAATAAACTCTAACTCACCAAACTTCGCAACGCCGTCTTCCAGTTCAATACCGGTGATGAGTCGTTTTGCCTGATCGTCATCCAGCTCGCCTAGCACACGAACAGCATACTCTCGCTCGGCACCAAAGCGAGGGTGCATCATACGGTGTGCTAATTCGCCTGATGTAGTGAAAATCAGCAGACCCTCGGTGTTTAAATCGAGGCGGCCAATGGATAGCCATTTACCCACCTTCAGACGCGGCAGTCGCGAAAATACGGTTTCTCGTCCACCCGGATCATCATGGCTGACAATCTCGCCGGCTGGTTTATGGTACAGAATGATGCGCGGTGGCTTATTCCCATTCGGTCGCGTAATTAAGCGGCCATTGACCCGCACTTTATCGTCAGCGCCAACACGCTGACCAATATGTGCTGGTTCGCCATTCACTGAAACCCGGCCGGAAATAATTAACTCTTCCATGTCGCGTCGCGAGCCTATGCCCGCATCGGCGAGGACTTTATGCAATTTAGGCTGAATTAAATCACTGCTAAGGTAGCGCCCCAGACGTTGCGACATTTTGGCGGTTCTATCCAGATACGCTAAGGCCTCGCTACTTTCTTGCTCGGAACCTTCCACAAGCTCTGCTCGGGGTGTATTAGCTGCATTTGGCTTTCTACCTCCTACTCGTCGCCCCACCGGACTACGGCGTCGACTTGCTGGACGAGCTGGCTTTGGTGACTCGGACTCATCCACCGGCGCTTTGACGCTGCCTTTGGATGATGCTGATGCATCGCTTTTCTCGTTTTGGTTCGTGTTCGCATCGCCGCGACGACGACGGAAAGGGGTGCGCAACTTTCGTCCTTTACCTCGGGGAGAGGATGTAGCGGACGGATCGCCTGCCGATTCAGCTACTCCGCTGGCGCCGGCCATATGCCCATTATCTTGATCAGTCATTAATTAAGAGACTCCTTCTATTTTTATATCTTCTCGTTGAGAACCAGTTGAACTGTCTTCAGTTTCTGGCTCTCGTGTTTGTTCCGCATCATCAGTTGAATCTTGCAATGACAGGTGCTCAAAAGCATCTGCCACATCCACCTCTTCCAATGACGGTAAATCCTGCAAAGAACGTAGACCTAAGTCATCTAAGAATTGCTTGCTGGTGCCTAATAAGGCCGGTCTGCCGGGCGCATCACGATACCCAAGCACCTCGATCCAGCCACGCTCTTCAAGTGTGCGAATAATTTGTGTGGAAACACTTACGCCCCGGATGTCTTCAATATCACCGCGAGTAACCGGCTGTCGCCAAGCAATAATGGCTAAGGTTTCCAGTACGGCCCGTGAGTATTTGGGTGGGCGTTGAGCGCTTAGCCGCGCCAAATAAGGCTGCATTTCAGGACGGCTTTGAAACCGCCAGCCGCTAGCAAGCGACACCAACTCTAAGCCTCGCTCTTTCCAGTCTAGCTGCAACATGGCCAAGTGATGGCGCATTTGATCGTTGCTTATGTCGTGCACACCGAACAACTGACGCAGTTGAGACAGATTCAACGGCTCATCAGTACATAGTAAGGCGGCTTCAAGCACTTTCAAAACCTCATTTTCTTTCATTTTGCAGCAAAAATCCAAATAGTGCTTGCATTATTATTACAGCAAGGTTAATATTACTTTTCTGACGCGGGGTGGAGCAGCTTGGTAGCTCGTCGGGCTCATAACCCGAAGGTCGTAGGTTCAAATCCTGCCCCCGCAACCAAGATTCAAATGGGTCGAATTCTTAATAAGGAATTCGACCCATTTTTTATGCGTTAATGCAGTCAACATTCCAACAACTCCAATACGCTGCTCGCACTCAACCCATGCCCACACGCCCACAGTGCGGCTGCTTTGCTGCACAGATAAGCCAAGCTTGACAGCATTAAAGCCGCCCCACTTGGAAGCAGATAACATGGATTCAAAAACCGGCATGAAATTAATAGTACTGGCCTAAGCACCACAAACAATGGTTGGTGGGATGTAACTCGACGAAGCGAATTAAACAGCAACAGTGATTTCGAGCATGGCGTTGCCACCGACTATGTACTTCAAGTTGTACATACGTGCTGCAACATTTTCATAACGTATTGGTAATTATGTGGCGCCTTCTTAACGAGAAGGACGCGACCAGATTCAAGATCGGTGCAACGACAATAGCTATAATGAGGCGGCTATTTCAGTAATGGACATTGCTTTGTTAGGATCTAATGCAATGTTAGTTGCGCACCAACTGGCCCTTTGCAACTATTACACCACCGTAATGAAGCCATTGCAAGAAAACATTAGCGATAAACACCGAACACAAAAGCATATCGCCCTATTTTAATTTGTGGCCACCACTTCTTCAGTTGGTGAAACACCACATTACCCACCTAAATTTTCAGGCATCGTGTCATTAAATTTTTCCCTTATCCATCGTATTAGTGATGTTTCATCCCAACAATGGGACGCATTAAGCTCGGGCCACTCACTGTTAAGCCACACTTTTCTTAGCGCCTTGGAAACACCACCTAATGCTTGTCCGGATACAGGGTGGGCACCACACCATTTAATAGCACGTAACGCAGAACACCTTATGGGCGCCCTACCGCTTTATTTAAAAAGCCACTCGCGGGGCGAATATGTATTCGATCACGGTTGGGCGAATGCCTACCATCAACACGGCCTTGCCTATTACCCACGCTTAGTCAGCGCTATCCCATTCACACCCGTTTCGGGCCCACGTTTACTAAGCCCAGACCTATCAACCCAACACGCCTTAATCCATCAGGCGATTGATCTTAGCAAGGCCAACGCTATCTCATCGCTACACATCTTATTTCCTCACACCGCACAGCTACCGCTATTGCAGGAAGCGGGTTTACTAATAAGAGAAGGCGTACAGTTTCACTGGAAAAATCGAGGCTACCGTGATTACGACGATTTTCTGGATTGCTTTCGACAGAAATATCGAAAAAAACTAAGGCAAGACAGCCGCAAAGTGCATGAACAGGGGGTTGAGTTTACTCATCATGTCGCCACAGACATCGACGAGACACTGCTGCTGTTTTTTTATCAATGTTATAGCAATACGTATTTTATTAGAGGCCAACGCCCTTATTTAAGCTTCGCTTTTTTTCAAGAGCTCTTGCAGCGCATGCCAGAGGCCCTACTACTGATTGTTGCCCATCAGAATTCAAAACCGGTGGCCTGCGCCCTAAGCGTACGCTCGGGCAGCACCCTGTTCGGACGCTACTGGGGAAGCGTGCTTGATATTCCCGGCCTACACTTTGAAACCTGCTATATACAGGCCATACGTTGGTGTATTGAACAAGGCATTGAATGCTTCGAAGGTGGTGCGCAAGGCGAACACAAGCTAGCCAGAGGTTTAGAGCCTGTGACCACCTACTCTGCACATTGGATTGCCGAACCGGCTTTTCGTCAGGCCATTGCTGATTTTCTGCAACGCGAGCGAGAAGCGGTGCATCATTACAAACAAGAGCTAATCGAGGCTATGCCGTTTAAAGCCGACTCTACAACTTAGAGCCAACAACGATAACCCCAACTATCTTTATTTTTTATCGTTGGGTTTCTGTGTGAATGGAAAGGCACCAAACATCGAGTACGGCTGTTTTTGCATCTGCTCTTGCATTTGAGTAAACAGCTTTTGACTTTGCTCGACATACGCATTCACCGCATTTTGCATCATCGGGTTTTGCGCTGACATAAGTTGAGCCCACGCTTCGGGCCCAAGCTGTTTACCGTAAAGTTCTTGAGATTGTTGCGCCAATTGTTTTTGGGCGTCAGCAAATGCCTGAATATTTTGCTCAAGATAAGTGCCCATCAAACCCTGCATGGCATTGCCATAAAAGCGAATAATTTGTTCCAACACACTGGCTGAAAACATGGGCACATTCGCGCTTTCTTCTTCTAAGATAATTTGCAGCAAAATACTGCGCGTAATGTCTTCATTGGTTTTGACATCGACAACAGTAAAACTTTCACTGGCCATTACCAACTGCTTTACATCAGCTAAAGTGATGTATGCGCTAGTATAGGTATCGTAAAGCCTACGATTAGGGTACTTCTTAATAAGGCGGGTGGAATCGGATTCTGTAGTCTGAGTCATAATTAAAAAATCTAAAAATGGGGTGAATACTCACCCCAAGTACCTGCTTAACCCATGTGCAAACCACCGTTAACAGAGAAGTCGGCACCGGTTGAAAACCCGGAGTCTTCTGATGCTAACCAGCTAACGATGGATGCAATTTCATTCGGTTCACCTAAGCGACGAACGGGAATGGTCGCAACTATTTTTTCCAGCACATCGGAGCGAATGGCTTTAACCATATCGGTACCAATATAACCTGGGGACACGGTATTTACGGTAACCCCTTTGCTCGCAACCTCGAGTGCTAACGCCATTGTAAAGCCATGAATCCCAGCTTTTGCGGTTGAGTAGTTAGTTTGTCCGAACTGGCCACGCTGCCCATTCACCGAACTAATGTTAATAATACGCCCCCAGCCATTTTCAAGCATAGGCTCAATAACTTGTTTGGTCACATTAAACAGGCTATTAAGATTGGTATTAATAACGGCATTCCAGTCTTCTAAACTCATTTTACGAAATTGGGAGTCGCGCGTGATGCCTGCATTATTCACCAAAATATCAATATTGCCGTGCTTTTCAACCACTTCAGCAAACGCCGCTTGCGTGGACTCCCAATCAGTCACGTTGCCTACCGACGCATAAAACTCGAAGCCTTGCTCACGTTGCTCGTTCAACCATCTTTCATAATCTCGGCTCGGTCCACAACCGGCGATCACTTTGTGTCCATCTTTGGCTAAGCGCTGACAAATAGCTGTACCGATTCCACCCATACCACCTGTCACATATGCCAGCTTGCTAGACATACCACTCTCCTTAAATAACGAAAACAACACCAACCGCAATAAATCGTGTACTACTTAGGTTTAACCACTAATTCTTGAGCTTAATTAAGCTCGGTTGCTTTAAAGCGCTCTAACTTGCACATACTGTCCGGGCGCTGGGTAGAGCGGCGCATACTGACCACCACCTAGCGCCTTCGGCGCAGCAATTTCATCATTACTTTGCTGGGCCACCCATGCAGCCCAATGAGGCCACCAACTGCCTTCATGACGCTGGGTTTGCACGCGCCACTCGTGTGGATCCACCTCTACACCCACCGTATCGGACACCCAATAGTGACGACGCCGATTCGCTGGCGGGTTGATTACCCCGGCAATATGCCCCGAAGCCCCCAGCACAAACTGCACACTGCCCTTCAACAAGCGCGCACTACGATACGAACTTTCCCATGGCACGATGTGGTCTTGCTCGGAGGCATACACATAGGCAGGCATGGATAGATTTCTAAAATCCAATTCATGTCCGTTAATGCGTACGCCACCCTCGTCTTTTAAGGCGTTGCGTAGATACGCATTACGGTAATACCAACTAAAAAATGGCCCCGGTAGATTTGTGCCATCGGCATTCCAGTACAGCAAATCAAAAGGGGCTGGGGTTTCACCCTTAAGGTAGTTATCGGTAACGTAATTCCAAACCAACTCCCCGGGGCGCAAAAATGCGAAGGTGGACATTAAATCGGCAGCAGGTAAGAGCCCACCACTGCCAATTTGCCAATCACGCATTAGCACCGAGGCTTCATCCACAAAGGCCTTTAGAGGGCCTACGTCGTAGAAGTCCAGCATGGTGGTTAGCAAGGTTAAAGACTTGCATGGTTGCTGGCCTTGAGCATGGGCCAGCGCTAAGGCCGACGACAATAATGTGCCACCCACACAAAAACCCAGACCGTGGATTTGCTCTTGCTGACTGATTGCCTGAACTGCCTGAATGGCCTCAAGCACACCGTGCTGAAGATAATCGCCCCATGTCGCTTGATGAACACCATCGTTATCATCCGGCATGGGGTTACGCCATGACATCAAAAACACCTGCAAGCTTTGGTCTACGGCGTATTTGACGAAGGAATTACGCTCTTGTAGATCCAGAATGTAATATTTATTAATGCACGGTGGCACAATCAGTAGCGGCACGGCTTTAACGGTTGGTGTGGAGGGCTGGTAGTGAATCAGCTCGAATAGTTCGTTCTTAAACACCACGCTACCGGGTGTACTCGCTACATTCTGACCCAACTTAAAGCCGGACTCATCGGTTTGGGTTAAGCGTCCTTTCTGAATATCGTTTAGGAAGTTATGCACACCGGCCAGCAAACTGGCACCCTGCGTCTCCATCAACTTTTGCTGCGCTTCCGGATTTAAGGCTAAGAAATTGGCAGGGCAAGCGGCTTGCGCCCACTGCATAATGGAAAAAGAAAGCTTCTTTTGAATATCTGCAGGCAAACTGGCTTGGTCAACCATAATTTGCAACGTATCACTGAACAGTTCCCAAACGTGGGCACTTAACAATGCTGCGGGTTGCTGTAACCACGCTTCATGCTGAAAGCGACGATTGCGAGGTGCTGATAAGGTGGAGCTGGCTGATGCGTTAAGCAGTTGCTGCCATTTAGTCTTAAACTCTTCTTGAATTTGCGCCTGTGTAGGCGCTGCAAACAAAGATGGAAACGACGGTGCTGCGTTCACGTAAACGACCTCAACTATCAATATTTGTTACACCATCATCTGCGATGGCAGAAGGGTGTGTCAATGGGGACAACGGTCTAAACGTTAGCGCATTAAACCTGTCACACCCACGTTATCCATCATAAAAAAGTAATATGACAAAACCGATATCGCGCTTTTAGGTCTGATCGAGCAACCACGCTACGGTGGCAATTCGCCCCGTCTGCCCTGAGCGGCGGTAAGAAAAGTAGCGATCGCTGCGCTCCACGGTGCACTCGCCACTTAACATGACATCAATTTCTCCGTCGCAAGCTTGCATTAAGAAGTAACGTGCTAAAGCAGGCAAATCAGCGTAGTATTTTTGGCGTTCTTGATCGTAAACGAAGAATTGTCGGGCTTGTGCGTCGCGTAACATCATCGCCTGCAATACATCGTGGCCAACTTCAAAATGCGCCTGACTAATGGCTGGGCCCACCCATGCCCGTAAGCGAGTATGGGCAGGTTGTTTGCGACGCATCGCAATCAACGTCTGCTCTAAAACCCCCGCAGCTAAGCCACGCCAACCTGCGTGCGCTACCCCTAATACTGTCGCCGCCTCGTCGCTCATTACTACCGGCAAACAGTCTGCGGTTAGCACCGCTAACACACGATTTTTCTGGGTGGTAACGGCGGCATCCGCCTGCGGCAACTGAGACCCTTCACTGTCCGCATCC
>DATGRU010000243.1:0-2175 GCA_035303295.1 Paenalcaligenes sp. | reverse complement strand
GTTTACCAAATGGCGATACCCTGTACGATGGCATTCAAACCGATATCACGGCGATTAAAGAAGCTGAGTTTGAACTAAGCATTGCTGCCAGCGTGTTTCAACGTAGCTACGACAGTATTTTTATTTTGGATGCAGCGCTGGCTATTGTTGATGCTAACCCATCAGCAGTAAGGCTAAGCGGCTATGAACGCCCGCACTTATTGAATAGCCCCATTAACCAGCTTTTTCCAAACGATGGCCACCCCAATATTTCACACGAGGCCATCTGGCAAACCATTCAAGACCCGGGTGTTTGGCAAGGTCAAGTAGAGCTCATTACCGCAAATCAAAGCCGTTACCCTCTACAATTATCGATTGTGCCCATTCAAAACAGCAAAGCCGTCACCCAGCGCTACATCATGGTAGGCACCGATGTAAGCGCCTTCAAAGCGCGTGAAGCCCATCTAGAAAAACTGGCTCATTTCGACCCTCTCACGCAGTTACCTAACCGTCACTTGCTGGCCGATCGCCTTAATCAGGCTATGCGCTCAAGCAGCCGTCATCATAAAACGCTGGCTGTTTGCTATATCGACCTAGATGGCTTTAAAACGGTGAATGACCAACACGGACACGATGCAGGGGATGCCCTGCTGCAACACGTTGCCAGCCGTTTACTGAATGAGTTACGTAAAACCGATACCATTGCTCGCATCGGGGGTGATGAGCTGATTCTGTTATTGAATGATTTAAATCACCCTAACGAAGCCAAGCCCTTATTAGAACGGGTGCTGCACAGTATTGCCTTGCCCTATATTTACACCGCATCCATCACCCTGCGTGTATCGGCCAGTATCGGTGCTAGTTTTTACCCGCACCAATCGCAGTCGCCCGAGCAGCTTGTACAACTGGCAGATCAAGCCATGTATCAAGCAAAACAATCAGGCAAAAATACCTACCGTTTTTATGCCTTACACGACAACGCTTAGGCGCATACAGCGGCCAACAAACGTAGCGGCCCCACCTTGCGGATCGTATCGACGTGCACTTCATCGTTCACATACAGCACGCCGCCAAACGACAAGGCATTAACCGCCACTTGTTCGGCCTGTTGCAGAGTGCGCGGCACCATGAGTAACCATTGGCGATCCACCAAAATATTGGCCGGCGGCATCAACCCAAGCTCGTCAGGCTCTTGCTTTAATCGCATGCAGGCCAACTGATAGGCAACAAACAGGCTACGCGCATACTCATCAACATCATGACTGGTGCTAAGCCGAATCACCGCGTGCGGCATAGCGAACTGGCTAATTTGATGCACACTGTGCTCATCGGCATCAGCAGACAACTGCTGGCACACATAGCTTAACGAGGCATTGCCGTCGGCCTCGGGAATCCACTGCACGTGTTTATGGGCCTGACTGGCCCCAGCCAACGGGCCGCCATTGTAAAAACCTAAACCACCTTCTTCACAAATTAAGGCGGCTAAGGCCAGAAAATCTTGATATTCCAAGGGCTCTAGCTGCTGCGCGATATCACTGCGCGCCAACACCACATGGTTTTCACATACCGGGTACTTATTGAGCACCACGTGATGATAGTCGCCAATTTTCCCCACTGTTAGCGCCTCGGCTGGGGGTAAAAATGGATTCGTGGTCGTGGCATAGGAAGCTGCACCCGAAAACAAGCTTTTATGCTCGGCTTGATCTGCATTTAGCCAACGAACGATAAAAGGCAAATCGCCCTGCATAATGACAACTTGTTCGGTTTCGATTTGCTGCAACTCGCCCAAAGCCATGGCCTCTGCCCTTTTGGCGCTGACAGCATTTATCCAAGACGATGTCATATTTCTGTCTCCGTCCATCTGCAATGTTTATTATGAACCATTGTAGAGCTTACATTTTACGGTTCTATAGCATAGACTGCATGACGTATATAAGCGTTACGTGCTTTTTACTTATAGTAAAGCTCTATATTTATACATAGCACAAGCACAGCGCTCATGCTAAATTTTGCTATCTTAATTTACGCCAGTTTTGAAATACCTTTAGGTACGGCCCCGTTGCGAACACCTTGCCGACCACCTTCCACACGGTTCATACCGTTCAAATCTGGTTCAGAACCTTATAAGGATCTGCACATGACCACTCGTTCATCCTGCCTATTCAGTGCAATGAATGTGCAACCATGCCCAACTGT
>DATGRU010000242.1:0-2329 GCA_035303295.1 Paenalcaligenes sp. | reverse complement strand
GCAATTGCTTCTTCTACAGCATATTGAATCAGTGGCTTATCAACCACGGGCAGCATTTCTTTAGGCATGGCTTTCGTGGCAGGTAAGAAACGGGTGCCCATTCCTGCAACGGGAAATACGGCTTTACGAATTGGCTTCATGGTAAAAAAACCTAAATGAAAAAGTATTCTTAATGGCTAGGCAGGGGCGGGCCTACTGCAATAGCATTGGTATTAATTGGAATAGCCGGACTAACGGTGCGACCTAACTCACTGGGTGGGGTGCCAAAAAATCCTTGTCCATATGCCAGAACAATAATATTGATGACGACACACACCGAAATAATAAATTTGAACATAAATGAGTAAGGAAACGGCGCTGAAAGCCCAGCCACGTATTCTAAATTAAAAACTGCTTATCTCGAAATGGGCTGTTGAAGGGTTGAGAATACGCTATATTCTCGCTACCGCAGCCAGCCCCTGCAGTGCGGGTGCGGTTTGCCAGTTTATGGTTACTGGCGCCAATGATCGTTCTAAACAATAGTGTTCAAGCAGCCGAACCAGTTCGTGCTCAACATAAGCTCTACCCCCTCCGCTACAAACTAGAAGTGGCGCATGTTTGCATTGTGCTGCGGTGGCGATCCATTGCCGTACGACGGCGCCAGCCTGAGCCGCAGCGACGCCGGTACTGATGGCAGAACGGGTGTCCGTGGGGAAAACAGCCTGCTTACCTTCGCCCAATCCTAAATTTGCGGTAGCCGTTGCTAGCGATTGATGCATTAGTTCTGGGCCGGGGAAAATAAGCCCGCCAGCAAACTGATAGCGATCGGAGTTAGGCTCCAGCAGAATCGAATCTACCGTGGTGGCGGTACCAAAGCTGGCATGCACAATAGCTTTACGCTGGGCTGCATACTGATGGACGAGCCCGATGGCACTAAACCAGCGATCCACCCCCAGTTTATGGGGTTCGGGGTAAGCGTTATGGAGCTTGGCGTAAGCCGTGGTGCTGTCTAGCCATTGCGGTGTTATGTTGGCTTGTTTTAATAGTGCCTCCAGTTGGCTAGCTCGTTCTTTTCCGGCTACCTGAATGCCGTAGGCGTGGGTAATGGGTTGTGGGGCAAGGCGCAGCCATGCGGCAATGTCAGCCATGCTGGTATGCGCTACAGCATAAGTAGTGGGTGGTACGCTAGAGTGGGGCGTAAACAGGCTAAGTTTGGTGCGCGTGTTGCCCATGTCAATGAATAGCATCATGAGATAGGCTGCCGTTGTTGTGTGGGGCGCACCGAGACCTCTCCTACCGAAATGGCTTCAACACCGTGTAAGGTACGCACCAGTAATTGGCCTTGCTCGTTAATGCCACAGGCTGTGCCTGAGTGCAGCGTTTTGCCGTTGTCTAGAATACAAACATGTTGTCCTGCCAGTGCATCTACCTTGGCGTAACGCGGAGCCAGATCTTGAAAACCAAAGGCGGTGGTTTGGTTCATGGCTTCATACCATGCCTTCGCAATTTGGGCGACGATATCGGCATGACGATGCGCTTGGATGTCGGGGCAGTCGTCGCAGACACCACGCCAATCGGCAATTTGACGATTCAGCGACTGACTAAGCGCACGGGCATCATCAAGATTGATGCCAATGCCGATGACGATGACGTGGTGATCAGTGCTACCGGGTGCGGTGCTGGCACGGGTGACCTCGGTAAGAATCCCGGCCAGTTTGGCACCATACCAAAGCAGATCGTTAGGCCATTTCAACGTCAGTGCCTGCTGATGCTGGGTGGGCAACAGTTGTCGTAGCCCTTCACAGGCTGCAATACCAGCTAAAGGGGAAAGAGTCGCTAACGAGCGCGACGGCACAAAGACATCAAACGCACACGAGAACATTAAGTGCGCACCGGCTCGGTTTTGCCAAGTGCGCCCGGCCCGGCCTCGGCCTTCTGTCTGCAAGTGGGCGCCTAGCAGCCATGGGCGCATCAGCTGGCCAGTTTGCGAACGGGCACGTTGAATTAGATCTGCGTTGGTCGAGCTTGTGCTCTCTACCCATTCAACGTGATTAAATAGGCTAAGGGCTTGTTGTAGCTGTGAGGCGAGACGCCCAGCAGAAATAAGAGACTGTGACACGGTAGACATAAGGTGGTGCCCGACTGTTAGGGCATAAGGGTGGATCCGTTCTGGTTAAAATGGTTTTTATTTATTATCGCATTTAGACATGACACGTACTAATAAGATTCAATTTACAGGACAAGCAGGCGTTATTGATTGTGCGCTGGATTGGCCTGAAGGCGACGTGCAGGGTTGGGCGCTCGTGTTGCACCCTCATCCTTTGCACGGCGGCACTCGTAATAACAAAGT
>DATGRU010000241.1:0-4962 GCA_035303295.1 Paenalcaligenes sp. | reverse complement strand
GCAACGCTGGTTGCTTCAGCCTTGCATCCATTATGCCGGTCGGCATGCCTGGAATTTGGCGCAAAGTACCCGGCTGGTTACTTGACGCTGAAGGCCCTTTAAACATACCGATGCACTATGCACCAACTATTGCTCCATGGGTCTTCAAATTATTACTTAACAGCTCGCCACAACGGGTACGAACCATAGCAAGTGAACTTAATACACTGCTATCAACTACTTTGCGGTATTGGTTACCTTTAGCTCAATGGGCGGGTGCCCCAGAGCTTATTCAACAAAACGGCTGGGCTGTGGTTTACGAATCAGCCAAAGCATTAGAAGACGACCGTTTTGGGTGGAAAGTTAGAGCGGAACATGGCATTCAAATTGAGTTTTTAGAAGGAAAAGCCATCCACGATCTGGAACCTAATCTGGCTACGCATTTTAGCCATATGGTATATCTGCCAGAGCAAGGTCAGTGTCTTAACCCCTTACGGTTATCACAAGCATTACATTCAAAACTAGCAAGCTGTGGAGCTAAGTTTATGAAAGCCACAGCGAAGGATTTTAGTTTTCAAAACGGTAAAGTCTCAGCGGTGATTACCGAGCAAGGCACGATTAAGGCCGACCATGTTGTCATTGCAGCCGGTGCGTTTTCAAAGGCATTGGCACAGCAATTAGGTAATAAAATCCCCTTAGAAACCGAACGTGGCTACCATGCCATGGTTGAAACTGATCAAAGCCTTCTACTCAGGCCCATCATGTCGGCGGAAGGAAAGTTCTTTGCCTCACCCATGCAAGACGGGCTGCGTTTTGCGGGTTCAGTGGAATTAGGCGGTTTGAAATCACCTCCTAATTACCTACGTGCCGATACGCTTCTGAAGAAAGGTAAAGCAATGGTCCCGTCGCTAGACTGCAAAAACATCACTAAATGGATGGGTTTCAGGCCATCACTGCCCGACAGTAAACCCGTAATAGGCCAAGCACGTAAAGCACCTAATGCTTGGTACGCCTTCGGGCATGGGCACATAGGTCTAACAGCCGCCGCCGCTACGGGCGAAATGATTGCAGACTTTATTCAGCATCAGAAGCCGCATATTGACCCAACGCCATTTACTCCTGATCGGTTTTAAATCGTAGTGACTTCTGCACTTTTCCTTATTTAAGCCCTGAACTGCGATAGTTCGCGTATGCATTACAATTGTTTTTCAAGTAAACACCTACACACGCCCCCTTCGAATTACCCATGCCCACCAAAGAGACAGGTCACACTGCTGCCGTTGAGGTTTCAGCATCAGAAGTCGTACGCGCCACACACTATGCCGGAATTGCACTGAGTGTATTGTGTTTCTCCCTATTAGGTATTTATCTGCGTCCCTTAGGCGACCTATCGGTCCTGTGGTTTGCCAACGCTATGCTGCTGGGTTTGTTCCTGCACATGCCTCGCTTAGCCACACCACTAGGCTGGGGGTTTGCAGCCACTGGCTATGTGGTAGCCGACCTCCTGACAGGTAGCGGACTTTTGCTGTCCCTAGCCCGCAGCTCTGCCGACCTAATCAGTGTTGCTACCGCGATGGCTGTGTTGCGGCGGCATAATTTCATCGCTAAGCAAGGCTGGAAAGAACCCGGAGGCTTACCCACCCTATTCCTCGCCATCATGGTGGCATCTCTTTCTGCGGGAATAACAGGCGGGACGTTGTTATGGTTGTTGTTAGCTAACCCTCTCTGGCTAAGCATTACCAGCTGGAGCGTCTCCGAACTGATTTCCTACATTATTTTTCTGCCATGCATCTTAAGTGCATCAAAGCCAAATAAATGGCGATGGCGTAAGCCCCGCGACATCCCACCGCGCAAGTTAATTCCGCTTGTTATATTAGTTGCCTCTCTGTTAGCAAGTGCACTGATCGGCGGCCCAGGCGCGTTGGCGTTTCCCGTTATGGCCTTGCTAGCTTGTGCATTGATGTACGGGTTCTTTTTAACCTCACTGTTAACGATGGCCACCAGCATGTGGCTTCTTATCACGGCCACATCGGGAAGCATCCATGACACCATCAACGCTGCTGATGTTTTTCTTTCGATACGATTAGGGGTGGCCTCTATCGCACTTGCACCAATAGTGGTGGCGTGCGTAATGGCTGCACGAGAAGACAACCTTAGAACTCTGCGCCATATGGCCGAGCGCGATACGCTAACGGACCCTCTTAATCGGAAAACCTTCTGTCAAAGCGCCCGGAAGATATTAAGCCTGCTTGGAGAACAAGGAAAAACCGCCGCCCTTTTAATGATCGACATTGATCATTTTAAGCGTATTAATGACACACATGGACATCTGGTTGGCGACGAAGTACTGCGCACAACTGCCGAACGGCTACGAAAAAGCATACGCAGCGACGATTTATGTGCCCGGTTTGGCGGCGAGGAGTTTCTGGTGTTAATCCCTGACTGTACACCTACCTTACTGCAACACATCGCTCAACGCATACATCAAACCATCGGCAACGAAATCACGCTATCTAATGCGTCACAATCGCTGACCCTTACCGGCAGCATCGGGGGCGTATTGAGCAATGCCGCATTGACTGATCTGGAAGCCATGCTACTCAAGGCAGACCAAGCTCTGTATGCCTCCAAAGGACAAGGTCGCAACCGAACCAGCTTAGTTTATGACATATAACGCATCACCCTAAACAGTTGGCAGTTAACTAGGCAGGCTCTCGATGATACCGTCGCTATCAGTGAGCACCTCGGACAAATTGAGGCAAAAAAACCCGCAAAGCATCTCGCTTTACGGGTTTTTATACTTGTATATCTACTATGGTAGACGAATTCTTGGCGGACAGAGAGGGATTCGAACCCTCGATACGCTATTCACGTATACACGCTTTCCAGGCGTGCGCCTTCAACCACTCGGCCACCTGTCCTACTATTGGCGACATGAACCGCCAAGCCCACCATCATAACAGCAAAGTCTTTTAAAAAGCAAATTAATCGCTGTTTTAGCTTATTTTGTAGACTGACCAACAATTAACATGCGTTCGACGTAGCGGGCAATGGCATCCACTTCGATATTAACGCGCGATCCCGGACGCAAGTGCTTCAAGGTGGTGACTTCTACCGTGTGGGGAATAAGGTTGATGCTGAACTCGCAACTATCGGCATGATCAATCACTTCGTTAACCGTTAAGCTAACCCCATTCACGGTTACCGAACCTTTGTAGGCGAAGTATTTCGCGAACGCTCTATCAATTTGAATAGCTAGCAACCACGACTCACCTACAGGCTCAAAACGGCTAACGGTAGCCACGCCATCCACGTGACCCAATACCATGTGGCCATCCAGACTATCGCCTAAACGCAGCGCGTGTTCTAGGTTCACCTCTGCAGGTTGGTCTAAGCCTGCGGTACGGTTTAGGCTTTCTCGAGAAACGTCCACGCTGAAGGCGTCATCATGTAGTTCAACCACGGTCATGCAAGCGCCTTGGATCGCGATGGAGTCACCCAGCTTGGTTTGCGTTAAGGGCAATCCGCCAGCGTGCACCCGCAAACGCACTCCGGCGTCGCTATTGTTTTCTTCTAAGGGCTGTATGCTTTCGATACGGCCGATGGCACTTACAATTCCTGTAAACATGTCTGCTCAACCTGAAAATACTTGGCGCACATTAACTGTGCTGCAAGCTAATATCTAAAATCTGCTGTAACTGAGCCCATCGGGAAGGCTCACGTAATACTGTTCGTACATCGGCACCGACCTGACGCACGTCTACAAACTCAAAACGCTTGGCGTCGGCTAATTGCGGCAAGGCGGGTAACTGCAGCATGGGCCGTCCGGGCCCGAGCAACACAGGCGCCTGATACACCAATAGCTGGTCTACACATTGCTGCCTAAACAGCGCACCACTTAAGGTTGCGCCCGCCTCAACATGAATCTCGTTAATATCTTCGGCGCGTAGAAACTCAAACAGCTCGGTTAAATTCACCTTACCATCTGCCGTTGCAGCCAACACGATCACCCGCGCATTACGTTGCGATAATAAGGCAGTTTTCTCGGGGTTAATAACCGTGGTGAAGATCCACACCGGATCACCATTAAACAGAGCCGCATTGGGATCAATTCTAAAAGAGGAATCCACCACAGCCCGAATAGGCTGGCGCGGCGTGTCGAGGCCTCTGACTGTTAACAACGGATTATCGTCAACGATGGTACCAATACCGCTAAGCACCATGCACGAGCGAGCACGCCATTGGTGTCCGTCCAATCGAGCTTCGGCTCCGGTGATCCATTTAGACTCACCATCAGCTAAAGCACTACGCCCATCCAGCGACGAGGCCAGTTTTAGCCACACAAATGGCCGCTGAAACATCATGCGTGAAATAAAACCGGGGTTAAGCTCTAACGCTTCTTGTGCACCGATGCCTACATCAACGGGGATTCCGGCTGAACGTAAGGCTTGAATGCCTTTACCTGAAACGTGTGGATTAGGGTCAACCAGCGCCACTACTACACGTTGTGGTCGAGCATGCAATAAGGCCTCAACACACGGTGGAGTTCGACCATAGTGACTACAAGGTTCTAGGCTTACATAAACGGTGCACTGGCTTAAGTCTGCCCCTTGCTGTCGGGCCTGCTTTAACGCCATCACCTCAGCATGAGCACCACCAGCACGTTGGGTTGCACCTTCACCAACCAGTTGGTGATCCTGCACGATGACACACCCTACCCGTGGATTGGGAGAGGTAAGATGCAATACGCTTTGAGCCAAGCGCAAAGCCTTCTGCATCCATTGCTGATCGGTTAACACCGCACTCATGGATAGCAAACCGCCCTATTTTTTATCTGGTGCCGACGTATCTTGCATTTCGTCGATTGCCTGCACAAACTCGCGTATATCGTTAAAGCTTTTATACACAGAGGCAAAACGCACATAAGCAACTTGATCTAGTTGCTTTAATTCATCCATAACCAACTCGCCAACTCGCTCGGTG
>DATGRU010000240.1:0-3614 GCA_035303295.1 Paenalcaligenes sp. | reverse complement strand
AACCTGCCACACACTGGAGCCCGCCTTACTGCTGTCAGCGTGCCAGTAGGCCACTCCCGCTTCGGCGTTAAGGTCGAGCTTTCGATTAAAGAGCTGGGTAGACCAAAGGGTGGGGCTAGTCCAAGCTGCCTCGATACGCTTGTAATCATCGCCTACGCCTAAACGCATGCTAATGCCATGCCCATCGTTTGCCTGTAGCGGCGTAGCGCCTAGCACTCCTATTGCCGCAACAATCCCAGCCAGCCACTTCTTGTGCCGACCCACTACAACTTTTCGCCCACGAAAAACTTGATGTGTGCTCATTATGAATCGCCCTTATGTTGGTATTATTTTTGGCATTACAACGTTTTATTGCAAAACCGCCACCTTCTTACTTCACACTCACTTGCGCACGGCTTTATGCTGCTATCGCATAAGTTATGCCCTTCGAACCTGAAGCAAGAATGCACTATTACACCTAAAAAACAAAGACCCCGCCAACAAAAAAGCCGATACACCCAAAATGTATCGGCTTATTGTTCTGCACAGAGCCTTAAAGCGGCTACAGTAGCCAGTTATTCCAGCACACCCCTAACTGCTGAAGCGCACCAGTAAAAACCAAGAACCGAAGGCGCGCTTAAAGCGTTAAGGCCTAAGCCCAACCGTTTTGACTAAACGGCTTACTGAGCACCCTGCTGAGTTTCACCTTCTGCTGCTGTAGTATCTTCGGTCGCGTCTACTGGTGCTGCTGCGCCGCTACTATCGCCAACCGATGGCTCTGTTTGTTCTGGCTGCTCGGCTTGCTCAGCAGGCACTGAATCAACCTGCGGGACAACCGCGGCCGGAACTTCATTCGTAGCCGACGGCTGTACCGATGGCACGCTAACATCAGGCGCTTGCGGCACCGTTGGGGCCGGAACATTCACACCAGGCACCACGGACTCGAAGCCTTGCATTACACCGCCAGCCTCGCCCGCTGCGGGCTTAAAGGCGACCCAAGCCAAAGCACCGGTGGATACAAAGAACACCACGGCAGCCCACTTGGTCATACGAGATAAGAAGTTAGCCGCACCGGCGGAACCAAACATACTACCGGCCGAGCCACCACCGAAAGCGGAGCCCATATCCGCCCCTTTACCTTGTTGCAGTAAAACCAGAGCGATAATGGCAAGCGAAGAAATAACCTGTATAGCTTGCAATATGGATGACAGCGTTAACATTTATAAAAGACTCCGAGGCCTACACGGCCGCTATACGTAAAAATTCGTCGGCATTCAGTGCCGCGCCACCCACCAACGCACCGTCGATGTCGGGCATGGCAAATAGCTGTGCTGCGTTGGCAGCGTTCACGCTGCCCCCGTATAAAATCTGAACGTGCTCTGCACCCGCCTGTACTAGCACGTGGCGAATGTAAGCATGAACCTCTTGCGCCTGCTGCGGGGTTGCACTTTGGCCTGAGCCTATTGCCCATACGGGCTCGTAGGCGATAACGACTTTAGCAAGACTATCGCTGCCTAAAGCCAACAATGGCTTTAGTTGTTCGTAAACCACAGCTTGAGTGTCACCCGCTTCGTGCTGCGCTTGGGTTTCCCCCACACAGAACACTGGCGTGATGCCTGCCTTAATGGCCTGTGCCGCCTTCAATGCGACGGTTTCATTGCTTTCGGCATGGCGTAAGCGTCGTTCGGAATGACCAACTAACACCCACTTACAGCCGAATTCGCTAAGCATAAACGATGAGGTCTCACCCGTAAATGCACCTTGCTCTTCAGTGCTGACATCTTGCGCACCCCATTGGATGGAAGAATTAGCCAAGAGGCTTTGCACCTGAGACAGATAGGGAAATGGCACACACACGACCAGCTTAGCCAAGCCAGAGGCCGGTGCATTAAGCAAACCGTTAAGCAAGGATACGTTCGCCTGCAGCGACGCATTCATTTTCCAGTTACCGATTACCAAACGTTGACGAGCTACCGATTTAGTCATTGCCCTTTGAATAAACAAGGCCTATTGCACCAATCGTAATACGGGCGCAACAGTGCTATTAAACGAGTTAACCCGTTATTGTAGCCCGAGGCGAGGCTCAACGCCTAGCAACTCACCAATTAATTCACAAAAAAGCGGGGAAGGAAGCTATGCCCTTCCCCAATATCTTGATTAGTGGCTAACTTCTAAGATGATTTTTCCGATTTGCTCGCCTGCATCCATCATGGCATGAGCTTTATGCGCTTCCTCTAAGGGAAAGGTAGCGTAGACCATCGGTTTTAGAGTTCCGGCCTCAAGCAGCGGCCAAACCTCGGCTTTTAAGTTCTTAGCGATATCAGATTTAAATTCACTATGACGTGGACGCAAGGTGGATCCTGTAATAACCAACCGGCGGCTTAACACGTGCCCAAAATCGATTTCGCCTTTATTACCACCCAGCAAAGCAATGATCACAATGCGGCCATCATCTGCTAGGCAGCGTATGTCACGGTTAATGTAATCGCCCGCCACCATATCAAGAATAACGTCCACACCCTTACCGTTGGTTTTCTCTTTAACAACTTTTTCAAATTGCTGAGTACGGTAGTTAATACCCGTAGCACCCAATGCGTCGATGGCGGCGACTCGCTCATCGCTACCCGCCGTGGCAAACACAGTATGGCCTCGCGCTATGGCTAATTGAATGGCGGTCGTTCCGATGCCACTGGCACCACCGTGCACTAAAAAGCTTTCGCCAGCTTTAAGCTGCGCTCGGTCGAAAACGTTACTCCATACGGTGAAGTAGGTTTCTGGCAAGCCAGCCGCTTCCACATAACCCATACCCTTAGGAATAGGTAAGCAATGGCCGACGTCTACAGCACAATATTGCGCGTAACCACCGCCCGCTACCAAGGCACACACTTTATCGCCAATAGCCAAGCCCGTATCGCCCACGTCGCCCTCTACAATTTCACCGGCGACTTCTAAGCCCGGTAAATCAGAAGCGTCGGCAGGTGGTGGGTACACACCAATGCGTTGAAGCACGTCAGGGCGGTTTACACCTGCCGCATGTATTTTAATAAGCACTTGACCCGGCTTTAACTCGGGCATGGGACGCTCAGTAAGCTTTAATACCTCTGGCCCACCTGCCTGCGTAATTTCTACTACTTTCATTCTGCATTGCTCCTGATTGATGACTATTATCTTGTAGCGACCGAAGCAACCTACTGCCAAACAAAGCCACAGGCTGCACGGTACCTAAACCCAGACATAATAACGCGCTTAAAATGCAGAGTACACGTTAGACCTTAGCACTAGGATCTTTGCCGACAATGAAATAGAAGAAAACGACCGCCTCGGACACAACAACAAGAGCAATCAAGGCCACGCTAAAAGCATCAGTAACGGTCATATAAAAGTTGATAGTGACCGCTACAGCACTGGCACCCATCACTGCAAAATAGTGCCTTTATTATTAGGATGTGACAAAATCAAAAAAGCTCGGTATAATCTTGCCCTTTAGTGGTTAATTGCAAAGACGGCAGTTTTATACTGCTTCTCGCATCAACTAATCACGAATGGCAATACGCAGTACGCCTGCCTTAATTGGCCGTGTATCGCAGCCAAAGGAAGCGTGCCAGAGTGGTTGAATGGACTGGTCTTGAAAACCA
>DATGRU010000239.1:0-7002 GCA_035303295.1 Paenalcaligenes sp. | reverse complement strand
GGTTTTGACGGTGTGGAAATTCACGCCGCTAACGGCTATTTAATTGATCAGTTCCTAAACGATAGCAGCAACGTACGCCAAGATGAGTACGGTGGTAGCATTCCCAACCGTAGTCGGCTGTTAATGGAAATTGTGGATGCCTGTGCCACGGTGTGGGGGTATGGCCGTGTTGGGGTGCACTTATCGCCACGAGGTGAAGCGCACTCGATGCATGACTCAGCGCCTGCTAGCTTGTTTACCCATATTGCAGCCGAGCTTGAACGGCGGAAGGTAGGCTTCATTTTCTGTCGTGAAGCGGGTGGCAGTCGAGATATTACCGAGGTAATTCGTAAAGCCTACCAAGGCACTGTCATCGTTAACGAAAATTACGATTCGGTTAGCGGGGCACAAATTCTTTCATCTGGTTTGGCCGATGCTGTGGCGTTTGGTCGTCCCTTTATTGCTAACCCTGACTTGGTTGATCGCTTACGTGAAGGCATAGAGTTGGCCGACCCAGACCAACATACCTATTACACCGACGGGCCCCGCGGTTACACCGACTACCCAGCGGTGTCTTCAAGCCTAATTTCTTGAATAGCGTTTTCGTTGGTTTAGACTCGATCGCCGATAGCGCGTCGTCGCACCACTTTGAAGCTAGCCGTAGCGCTGGCCACAACCCGTTGCTTGGCATCTTTAGCCCATGCTTTGCAGTAGGCAATATCGTCGACGATACGTAAGCAATGCGCCCACACATGAATATCACCGCGAGCAGGGCTTAAAAACTGCGAGCTCATCTCGATGGTTGCCATGCCCGACTGCGGAATACGCGCTCTAGCAGCAGCGCTTAAGGTGTAATCCAGCGCACTCATTAGCGCGCCACCGTGTACATCACCCCGACTGTTTAGGTTTTGTTCTGACCACTTTAAAACAGTGTAAGCCTCGTCATGATTCGCATGTACGGATTGCAAACCAATGGTATCCATAAAGGGAATGTGCAAACCAAAGTGCTCGCCCGTTAAGCGGGCAGGGCTAGATGGTGGTGTAACGGTATCGGGCATAAGGCAATTACGATGAAGCAAGTTTGTTTTTTACGGCTTGAGCCACGACAGCCATATCAGCACGGCCTGCTAAGTTGCTTCGCACACTATTCATGACTTGTCCCATGAGGGCTGGGCCACTAATCCCTTTTTCTACAGCCTGAGCAATAGCCGCTTCGATTGCGGCATGTACTTCTTGCTCACTAGCTTGTTGGGGTAAGTAGTGCTGTAGCACATCGAGTTCGTGTTGCTCTTGTTCGGCGCTGTCGGTGCGGCCAGCTTTAGTAAAGGCAGTAATCGACTCACGACGCTGTTTTACTTGTTTTTCGATAATCGCCAGAATCTCAGCATCGTCCAGTTCGCGTTGAACCTCGATTTCACGTGACTGAATAGCCGATAGAAGTAAGCGCAAGGTGGTTAAGCGTAAACTTTCCCGTGCACGCATAGCGTCTTTTACATCGCTGGCAATGGTAGTTTTTAGAGCGTGGGGCATGGTGTTTCCTAAATGGTTTAATAGCAAAAACATGACATCCGATGATCTGGCTGGACTTTGCAGCCGTGCGCGCTAAACAGCGGATGCAAGCGTTAATTTACGATTGTGTAGCCGCCTCGGCCCACTGTATATCGAGCGCCGTGGGTTTATTATCGCTAATGGAAACCTGATGCGACTGGGTTTGACCAAGGTAGGTGCTGTGTACGGTGTACTCACCCGCTGGCAATTGCACTAAACAAAAAGGCCCATCGGTGGTGATATTTAGCAGGGTTTGATCGTACTGATCGCGTATGACTACTTGTACGTCTGACACAAAGGCGGCTTTATTATCGTTTTGTCGCGTAACTGAATAGTTTAGGCTTAGCGCGTAATTTTGGCGTACCCGCCTAAACGCGGCGACCTCATCGCTACCAATACCGCCTGTTACGACCACAAGCGAGCCGTGATATTGCGGCGGTGGCATTGGCGTTGAGGCAGGCTCAGCAGCAGCGCCAAAGCCAAGGCTTAAACCGCAGCAGACGAGGATGCAGGAAGCAAGACGAGCAAATTTTGTTTTTTTCATAAAAACCGGCATGCAGAGTTAGATCAGAATAACCCCGATTGTAACGGTAAATGCATGCCGCTTAGTTGATACGCAGCAGAAGGGCTGTTTAAAGCATCGCCAATTGCTGGTTGTTTTCTACCAGACTACGTAGGCGTACCGCATCACCAATACGTGAGTAGCGGCCCTGCGCATTCAGCAGCACAATGGCAACATCACGTCCGTCGATTTTGGTTAGCATTACCAAGCATTGGCCTGCTTCGTTAATAAAGCCGGTTTTGGAAACTTGAATGTCCCATTTGCTATTTTGTACCAGACGGTTAGTGTTGTTAAACATCAGCTGGCGGCCAGGTGAAGGCTGGATGGAATATTGCTCGCTAGTGGTGTAGCGCTGGATTAGCGGTTGTGCAGCCGTGGCTTGCAGTAACTTGACTAAATCTTTAGGGCTGGACACATTTTCACTAGACAGGCCAGTGGGTTCTACAAAATGGGTTTGACGCATGCCTAAAGCGCGCGCCCGATCATTCATAGCACGCACAAAAGCGGGTAGGCCGCCGGGAAAATGTCGACCTAATGCATTCGCAGCACGGTTTTCCGATGACATTAAGGCTAAGTGCAGCATGTCAGCACGCGACAGTTTTGTACCAACACTTAGGCGGGAGCGCGAGTTCTTAAGACGATCGATATCAGCGCTGGTGACTTCCAGCATTTCATCCATATCTTGACCCGCTTCCGCCACAATTAATGCAGTCATTAGTTTAGTGATGGAAGCAATAGGGCGAATTTCGCTACTGTTCTTTTCGTACAATACCGTGGCACTTTGTAGGTCTTGCACGTAGGCAACTTCAGAGTGTAGCGAGGCGCGTAGTTCGGTGCTTTTAAAACCCGTGTGGGGCTCGCGCTGTTGCAAGCTAACGGGCTGTAAGTTTTTCTGAAAAACAATGTGCGGATTATGATAAACAGCTTCGCTAACGGCTTCGGCCTGTGGGCTGGCTGCCCAGACGGCGGAATGCAGTAGGGCGCAGCTACCAATTAGCCCCACTAAGCGTTTAAGCGGACGGCGTGATGGACGCAAAAGTGCAAATTCGTGAGATGGATTACGTTTCATGGCCGACGTCTGTTAGGATTCTGTATTGTCATGAATCTTATCAGAAATTCGTCGTAATATTAGTATGTTACAACCCAAACTTGAAAATAAATTTAAGTTTTTCCAGGGCTTTTTCATAGTGCGGGAAAGCCTGTTTTTACATACAGCACCCCATGCGCGGGCTTACCCTAGTTTCGTGCTATCTTAGTCATATGATAAGGCTGACTACCTGAAGGACTTAACGACATATGCGATACATAAAGCGGTTAGCAGCGGTGATGGTTGGGCTGGCAATAAGTGGTGGCACAGTCTGGGCGTCGGAATCGTGGCTACAGTCTCAAGTTAGCCCCCGTATTACGCAGGTTAATGAGCCCATTAACTATAAAATCGACCCACCTGCACCATGGGATACACGTAGCGATGCTATTCAACGGGTCGATGTGCATTTGCAATATCAAAGTGATGCCACCGTGCTTAGCCAACTTTGTTTGGCCAGCAGTTATCGTTGTGTGACTATTAATGGCTCTAGTTTTACGACCGATGTGTTTAATGGCGAACCCATTAATTCAGCGTTCTTTCTAGTTCACACGGTTACCCGATGGAATGATGCTGACCCCAATCTTTATATACGCAGCTCACTGGCTGTGTGGGCGGGGCATTAAGCTTAATGGGTAACGCCGGAATATGACCGGCGTTTTTCATGTGCGATTAAGCAGAGGCTGTTTTAGTACTTACGGCCATTTCGTGATCGATGCCGCGTATTTGATGCTGCAAGCTTGTTAAATCGTACAGCGTTAGGTGGCGCGACAAGCGAATCAGCACCAGCGTTACGATTACCGGCACCAAGGCGGCCAACAAAAAGGACTCCAGCAAGTAAGTTAGTGGGCCACTTGGTGAGGGGAACATGTATAGCCCAGCCGCCAGACCACTTAGGGTAGCAACCGTCGCAATTCTTCCATTTAAACGACGGCTATACAAACCATAAAACACCGGGAAGGCTGCGGCGGCACACAGCAAGTCGGCTAACAAAAATAAATACAGCACGCTGTAGCCTTGCGAGGCCACGATCAGTACGGGAATGGCCAATAAAATAATAATGTAGCGAGCCATTAGCCTTAGGGTTTGGGGGCGAGTTTGGGGACGTAAACGGTGCGTATCGACCGCAATAATGCTAGATACTGCACTAATTGCTGTGTCGGCACTGCTCATTACTAAGGATAAGCCTAAGGGCAATAGCGCCACGGCAAACCAAGTAGGGATGACCGGCATCACCACACTAAATAAGGCGACTGAGTTATCGCCATCCGGGGTATGAGCAACAAAGGCTAAACCAAATAAACCCAGTACAAAAATAAATGGCGCAACAAACAAGCCACCCAATAAAAAGCCGCGGCGCATAGAAGGAATATCCTTAGCTGAATACACCCGCTGCCAATTTCCTTGGTGGAATAAGCCGGTTAACAGAATCGCTACAAAAAACGTAAGCCCCGCTTTAATCCCCATTGGGTCGCTGATGTTTAACAGTTGTGGTGCGTTGAGCTCTAACTTCGCTAAGGTAGGCGCGACGCCACCAATGGCATACCAGCCAAAGGCCACCAACAGAATAAGCATGGGGAAAATAATCAGCATTTGCACTTTATCGGTAAAAATGCTGCTTTTAAGGCCGCCATACGAGGTGTAAATAAGGGTGGCGGTCAGCACAATTAGGGCGGTGGCCCATAGGGGAACCGGAGCCACTAACGCTACCAGTTTGCCCATTGCGGTGATTTCAGCCGTAAGGGCAATAAACATGTAGAACATCATGATCAGCAGGGTTAGGGCGTACATGCCTTTGCCGTAGCGAATCAGTACAAACTCGCTTAGGGTATGGCCTTCTGGAATTAAGGTGCGCATACGTTGGCCTAAGGGAATCATGGCAATACGGGGTGACATAGACCCGATCGCGTAACCAATGACGGCAGCTAAGCCGCCCCACGTGGCGGCTTGGGCTGGTGAGAATAAAATCCATGCGCCCAGCGATGAAGCCAGTAAGGTAAGAATGGTGGCAATAGAGCTTTGGCTATTACGCGCGATAACGTAATCTTCAAGGCTGTCTTTGCTATGCCGAGCGTAAAGCACCCCGGCTAAGGCAAAAAAGAATGAAAAGGCGGTTAACCAGAATAAGGTACTACTACTGCTTAACATGAAGCGCTTCCTGTAACGGTAATCCAAAGGGAAGACCGAGCAGGCAGGCGAATGTGGAGGGTACGAGTGATATGTTTTCCTTCCCTTCGCCGGCATTACCCGGATCAGGTTCTAAGGGTTACGGTCAATAATGCCGAATCTCAGCCCACAGCAAGTGGGCTCCCCCAGGAACAGCGCCTAGCGTAGTAGAAGCCGGGGGCTAAGTCAATGCTTGGCGGGAAGGCTTGTTTTGCGCGCAGGTTGTGCTACTCTTGCTGTTTGACACGGGGTGCCTGCGTGAGTCAGGCTGAGATAACACCCGTAAAACCTGATCCAGATCATGCTGGCGTAGGGATGTCTACATCTAACCCAAGTGGTGGTGACGTGGCCCTACGCTGTTTTTGCGAGGCAACATAATGTCATCATCAGCTCTTCCCCTAAACCAGCAATTGGTATTAATCACTGGCGGTTCGCGCGGTTTAGGTGCACGCTTGGTTAAAGCCTTCTTAGATCAAGGCGCTAAGGTCATCATCAACTATTATCAAAACGCCGAAGGGGCTAAACAACTGGCCCAGTCTTGCGGCGAACGTGCTATTGCCTTACAAGCCGATGTAAGCGATGCACAGCAAGTACGCGATATGGTGGATCAAGCGATTGCGCATTTTGGCCAACCAGTCAGCACGGTGGTGAACAATGCCTTGCCGTCGTTTTCGTTTAATGGTGACGCCCGTTCGCATGCCGACACCATTACATGGGGCGAGATGCAACAGCAACTACACGGCATCGTGGGTGGGGCAATTCACACGACGCAGGCGTGTTTAGCCGGTATGCGTGAAGTAGGCTTTGGCCGCGTTATTAATATTGGCACGAACTTATTTCAAAACCCGGTAGTGCCGTACCACGATTACACCGCTGCGAAGGCTGCACTGCTTTCGTTAACGCGTACGCTAGCTAACGATTTAGGCCCAGACGGTATTACCGTCAATATGATTTCCGGTGGCTTGCTACGTACAACCGATGCGTCGGCGGCAACGCCCGAAGAGGTGTTTGATTACATTGCCTCTACTACGCCTTTACGTCGCGCTATTAGCCCAGAAGAGTTTGCTGATACCGCTTTGTTTTTTGCTAGTCCATGGGCCCGCGCCGTAACCGGTCAGAACTTGGTCGTAGATGGCGGTTTGGTGAAAAACTAATGAAAACCATGCACCTGAACCTGTTCATTTACGGTTGCGGCCATCACCGTGCAGCGTGGCGGCACGCTGATTCATCTGTGCATCGTTTGGGTGAGCTTGGTTACTACCAAGAGCTAGCCCAAATTGCCGAGCGTGGTAAGTTCGATGCGGTGTTTTTTGCTGATGGTCAGTCGGCAGAAAATGCCTCCGACGGGCCGCGCTGGTTTTTAGAACCCTTAACCTTGTTAGCGGGTTTAGCCGATGCGACCGAGCGCATCGGTTTAATCAGTACGGTATCCAGCACCTTTTACACGCCATTTCATGCGGCGCGTATGTTGGCATCTTTAGACCATATTTCGCGTGGACGCATCGGTTGGAACGTGGTCACGTCGATGTTTGATGCCGAGGCGCGTAATCATGGTTATGAAAGCATGCCCGATCATGCATGGCGTTACCAGCGGGCTGAAGAGTTTATTGACGTCGCCAAGCGTTTATGGGATTCGTGGGCCGACGATGCAGTACTGCTGAAT
>DATGRU010000238.1:0-2929 GCA_035303295.1 Paenalcaligenes sp. | reverse complement strand
GGGTCGTTGTCGTTGCTTAGCAAGCCATTTTCTTTGCTAACTTCCAACAGCGTGTTTTCTTCGGTGGTTTCAGTATCAAGCTCGGCCACGGGTGGCGGGTTCAGTGCTGTCCATGTGAACTCGATGTTGCCTTGTCCACCTTTGGGATCCGTTGCGGTGACCACTACGTGGTACACGCCATTATTTCCACCTTGGCTAGCGCTGCGGTCGATAGTGCCGCTGATGATACCGGTATTGGGGTCGATGCTTAAGCCAGGTGGCAGGCCAGTTGCGTTGAAGGTTAAGGGGTCGTTATCAGCGTCGAAGAAATACTGGCTAACATCAAAACCTTCAATGAATTCGCTGTCGTCATTGATTTGCGCCAGAATCGTGCCATCCACCACTAAGGATTCAGGGTCATTGTTCACGCCGCGCCCACCTAAGCGCTGAATGTCACGTTCGGGTAATGTGGGTCGTGGGTACTCAAGTGCCAGGGGTACGGTGGTTTCTACAATGCTTAATAAACGGGTGAAGCTACTGCCACCATCATCGCCACCGCCGGTAATGACCGCGGCGGTTGGGTCGAGCACTTCGAATGGGTCTTCGCCGGCTTGCAGGGCTGCCAACACACGGGCTGCATCGGGGTCTGCTTGTACAGATACGCTTTGTTCAGTGGGGTCAACATCGTCTTGGGCCAAGTCAGGGCTAACAGCGAACTCGCGGTTCTCACCGACTGTAAGGGGTGGCATGCCATCGCCTTGTAGCTGTACGGTAGAGCCATTATCGGTAACGATTTCTGCATTAACGGGTACACGCATGCCTTCGCGCAGCGGTAGTAACGATCCATCTGCCTGGCGCAACCAAGCTGTACCACTTACGTTTGTAACCAGAACCGTATCGATAGCCATGTGACGATGCTCCTAACTAAAAAAGACGAACAGGCGGCGTTGACCCACTCAACACAAGCCGAAAGTATTACAAATTGCTATAAATAATAGGGTTTGTACTAACAGATGGGTATTGGCGCGAACGACAGGTTGTTAATAAAACTACAGTTTTTTCACAATTCTTAACATAGTGGGCGGATTAACGGGCTATTTTTGTACCCATGTCAGCCACAACGTCGCGCTTTTTACGCCAATTTTCTGTTAATTGTCGTTAATGCCGTGTACTTTAAGCGTTAGCATTAAACGGTCCGCCACATCCAATTTATGGAAGACAGACGATAAATGGGCACGTACCGTACGTTCAGTTATGCCTAAATCGTCGGCAATTAATTGATTAGAATGGCCCAGTGCAGCCCGCTGTGCGACATCAATTTCGCGGGTGGTTAGGCCATTTTGCCAGCCTTGCGTTACTGGAGGTAACTGCCGGCTTACTGTGCTTAATAAGCGACTTAACAGGCGCTCGCCCACCCACACTTCGCCCGCGGCAACGTGTGTTAACACCCGCTCTAGTGTTTTAACAGGGCTGTAAGCATGGATGTAACCACGCGCACCGGCGGTAAGAGCGGCTTGGCCCTCGGTTTCATTGGGGGCGGTACTCATCACGACACACTGAAGGCCCTTGCTTAACGTCGTCCAGTGCGGCTCGGTCCACGCTTGCAGCACATGATCCAACACCACCAATTGATGCCCTTTGTGCTGCCACTCGGGTAAATCGTTCAGCGTATGGCCGCGCACCACGTTCCACTGGCTGGCTGGAAGTTGCTTCCAGTGCTGCCATACATGTTCATCATTGGTCAGTATCAAAACAGAGACTACGTGCTGCATGTCGCCATTTCCTTGTTCAAACATAAAGTAATGCAAGAACGCATTAAGCGCGGTAATAAACGGGGACTAAGCCGATTGCGTAACGCTTAGCGTTCCGTAAAGGCGTTAGATCGTGCCCGTAAAATGGGCTTTAACAAATACTGCATAACGGTGCGCTTACCCGTAAGAATGTGCACATCGGCCATCATCCCGGGCAGAATAGGTCGGTCGTCATCGCCTACATAGGCTTGTTCGGTCCGTACCTTGGCAATGTAGAAGCTATTACCTTGTTCATCGGTAATGGTGTCTGCACTGGTTTGTTCTAAGGTGCCCGACATACCGCCATACACCGCAAAGTCGTAGGCGGTGAACTTCACTTCCGCCTGTTGCCCTGCATGCAAGAAACCAATATCGCGTGGGTTAATTCGTACCTCCAACAATAAGGTGTCATCAGTGGGCACAATTTCCAGTACATCTTTACCGGGCTGCACCACGCCCCCTACCGTGTTCGCGTACAGGGTTTTAATCGTGCCGCGAACTGGTGAGCGCACTTCAGCCAAACGTACTCGGTCAACCAAAGCCAACTGACCTTGCTCTAAAGAAGCCAACTTACCGCGTGTTTCTGCCAGTTCGGTACGTGCCTGATTGCGAAAGGTAATATCAATTTCACTGGCACGGCTTTCTGCTTCATCGATCGAGGCTTCAATACGATCAATTTGTGCGGCAGCGGCTTTTTGTTCACCACAGTAGCGCGCCACGTCACGCTGCAAACGTAATAGATCAACTTCCGAGACCGCACCGCTTTGTAATAGCGGCCGTGTCATTTGCAGTTCGCGCGAGGTTAACGCACAACTGGAAGCCGCTTGATCGCGATTGGCCTGCGTTTCACGTAGTTCTTGCCGACGCTGATGCAATTGATCGCGCGCCACCGTTAGGTTGGCCTCGAGCTCTTGCATACGCGCTTCCCATACGCGGCGTTCCATTTCTGCCAGTGCCGGTGCTTTTAACAATACCTCTTCTGGCATTTGCAGTTCTTGACCTGTCGCAATCGCTTCCAATCTAGCGGCCTTAGCGGTTAAAGAAAGCGTCTCTGCTTGGTTTTCCCCCAACGACGAGGTGTAGCGGGTGGGGTCAATACGCAACAGCACCTCGCCCTCTTCCACGGCCTGCCCCGGACGCACCAAAATCTCTTCAACCAC
>DATGRU010000237.1:0-3956 GCA_035303295.1 Paenalcaligenes sp. | reverse complement strand
GTTACGCACGCGACAATGAAGAGCTAGAGCTAGGGGTGCGCTGTATCGCGGCCGGCATTCATGATGACACAGGCAAGTTGCTGGCAGGTTTATCGTTATCAGCACCCGCTGCACGCTTACGCGATGAATGGATTCCTCTTCTACAAAAAACCGCGCGCGAAATTTCCGAAGCCTTGGGCTACGAATACTGATAACAACGCATAATAACGTTTGTGTATAAAGGCGAAGCCCAGTGGCTTCGCCTTTTTCTTCAGTGTGTCATATTGACTGATTATGCTTGGTGCAGATAAAGCAATGATGGACTCAATTGCAGAGCATGCACTGTTTTAGTGCCTGCTGGGGAAGGTGTTGCTTACGGCTTTTAGCGCATCTTGTAAATGGGCTGTTTAGGCTGTAAATGATTGAATATGTGTGCTTTTTTTCTTGACCTGAAGATCAATTAAGGTAATAATGAAATTATGTTGCACTGCAACATAGAAGGTTAAGCCGTTGTGTAGTCTTATCGGTCAGCCTTCAATTCAGCTGTCCTTTTTATGCGTAGTCGATTATCTTTCAGGGGATTTCATGAGCTCAGCACAACAACCTTTTTTCGCAGCGAATAAGGCTAATATTGAACAAGTCGTTGCCATTCAAAACCGTCTTTTCGCAGGCTTCGAGCAGTTAGTCGATGCCAACATGCAAGCAATGAAAACCTCGCTAGCTGATTTCACAGCGCAGGTTAATAAAGCCAGCGAAGTTGGTGATATCGAACAGGCCAATCAGTTGGCTGTAGGTGTGGTTAAGCCTTCGTCTGAACAAGCTTTTCAGTACAGCAAAGAGGTATTTGAAATCTTTGCCAGCATGCAGCGTGATTTGGGTCAAATGACCGAAGCCAACGTAACTCAGCACCAGCAACAGCTAAACCAGTTTATCGAACAGGCGCAGAAAACCGCACCAGCAGGTAGCGAAAGCTTTTTTGCATTGTTGAAGTCCGGTGTACAAAACATGAGCAACGCGACTGAAAGCGCCGTTAAAGTATCACGTCAGTTTGCGGATGTGGCTGAATCGAACTTATCGGCAGCACGTACCGCCGCAGCAAATGCTAGCCAGCAGGCTACCAGCGCTGTAGAGCAAACCATTGCTAAAGCAGCCACCGCTGCTAAAGCTGCTCGCTAAGCTCTACGCTTTAGCAGCGATGGCTGTTTAAGCGTCGCTGTAGAAAAAAGGCCCTTGTTGTTATAGCAAGGGCCTTTTTGTATTAGGTGTTTAAAGCGCTAATGCAGTCGTGTATAAGCTGTGGGCCTTGATAGATTAAACCGGTGTAAAGCTGTACCGCATCGGCGCCCGCTTCGATTTTTTCAATTGCATCTTGTGCGGTATGAATACCACCCACGCCAATAATTGGGTAGTCAGCACCCAGCTGTTTACGTAGTCCACGTATCACTTCTAACGATAGGGCATGCACCGGAGGGCCGGATAGGCCGCCTTGCTCGTCAGCGTGCAGGACGCCTTCTACCGATGCGCGGCTTAGGGTGGTGTTGGTTGCGATAACCCCATCGATTTGATTGTGTACCAGTACCTCGGCAATGGCCTTAACCTGATCTTGATTCAAATCGGGGGCAATTTTCACAGCGATGGGTACCCTACGCTGGTGTTCGTCGCTAAGTGCATGACGACGTTCGTTAATGGCAGACAGCAACCCACCTAATTGGGCTTCGCCTTGTAGTTCACGTAAGTTCTGAGTATTAGGTGAGGAAATGTTCACAGTGATGTAATCCGCGTGTTCATACACAGCACTTAAACCGTGTAAGTAGTCGTCTACGGCGGATTCCATTGGTGTGCTGGCATTTTTACCAATATTCAGCCCTAGAATGCCACCGTGCTGCTTACGCCACTGGCTGCTTTTTACGTTATCCAGAAAATGGCTTAGCCCCTCGTTATTAAAGCCAAATCGATTAATCAGCGAGTTTCGTTCGGTAAGCCTAAACAGGCGTGGTTTGGGATTACCGGGTTGAGCACGAGGGGTAACGGTACCCACTTCGATAAAGCCAAAGCCCAATGTCGCCAGCGCATCGATGTAGGCGCCGTTTTTGTCTAAGCCTGCAGCCAAACCCACACGATTGGCTACGTTTAACCCCATCAATTGGAACGGTTTAGCATCGGGGGCTTTAGGAAGCAGCTTGCGCCCTAGGGGGCTATCGTAAACATTACTTAGCCCTTGCAGAGTGAAATTGTGCGCGCGCTCGGCATCCATCGAGAATAGCAAAGGGCGTACGGCAGCATAACAGCGGAAAAGAATGGACATAAAGGTAGAAAAATCAGGTGCTGGGAACGGCCCATTTTCCGTTTTCCAGCAGTTGATAAGGGCCAAAGCGTGTTTTGTAAGCCATTTTACGGCTTTCTTCGATCCAATAGCCTAAATATAGCCAAGGCAGTCCTTGTTCGCGGCACATTGTAATCTGCTGCAAAATACTAAAGGTGCCCAAGCTGTGTTTATCCGTTGGGTCATAAAAGGTATAGACCGCCGAAATACCATCTTCGAGCTTATCGATGATAGCCACAATTTTTAAGGCCCCGTCGGCATCACGGCACTCCATCAGGGCTGAATCAACGTGACTAGAAAGCAGAAATTGCACATATTGTGAAGCCGAGTCGTTGTCGGTACTGCTGTCTGGATGGCGCTGCTGCTGGTAGCACTGATAAAGGGCATAGTGCTCTTCGTTCCAATGCAGCGGTAGGGTGCGCCATTGTAGCCCGCTTAGGTTTTTAAGAAGACGGCGCTGGTTTCGGCTGGCCTGAAATTGAGCTACATCGACGCGAATAGGAACGCAGGCCTGACAGTGGTCGCAGTAGGGCTTATAGGTGAAGGCGCCACTACGACGAAAGCCTTGGCTAACCAGACGAGAATATGCCTCGGTATCCACTAAATGCGAAGGGGCCGCCACCATCGAGCGCGCCTGTCTATTAGGCAAGTAGCTGCAGGGATAGCTTGCCGTGGAATAGAACTGAATAGCTTGACGTTGATTATCGCTGGGGTGGCTCATGCGGTCTCCCGAGTTAAACGGTGATATGAACCATTATGAAAGCGCTATTCGCAGGGAGCAAGCTCGCCATTGCTAAATAGCTGTCCTGTTGGCCAGTGTGGAGCAGGCATACGGGTATAGCGGTCGAGCAACTGACCGAATTGTTGTCGGCTAATGGGCTTAGCACCGAGGCTAGCCAAGTGAGCCGTTTCTTGTTGGCAGTCCACATGGTGAATGCCCTGTGTTTTAAGAAACTGCACCAAATAATACAGCGCTATCTTGCTGGCATCGGTTTGTGCGGCAAACATCGATTCACCAAAGAAAAAACGTCCGATGCATACGCCGTACAGGCCACCCACTAACTCATCGTTGTTCCATACTTCCACACTGTGTGCGTAACCGTGCTGATGCAGCGTGAAATAGGCGCGCACAATGTCCGGTGTGATCCATGTGCCAGCCTGTCGCATGCGTGTTGCGGCGCACTGCATAATGACGTGTAAAAAGCTGGTGTTTGTCAGAACTTTTAAGGTGGCGTTAGGGGAGTGCTCTTGCCGTGCAAGTTGTCGGCATCGTTTAGCTAAGGAGCGCGATACGCGTAAATCAGCGCAGTTCAGCACCATGCGTGGGTCGGGACTCCACCAAAGAATGGGGTCTTCGGCGTTAAACCAGGGAAAAATGCCTCGGTGATACGCCTCCAGCATACGCTGTAGGGTCAGGTCACCGCCCACCGCCAGCAAGCCATCAGTCGTGGCGTGCTCGACGTCGGGAAAGGGGGTATCGTGATTCAGAAAGGTAATGGCGCCCGACATCAGCTCTCAGCATCTACCTGCATGGTAGGTAGCGAAGAATGATGGAAGCCGAATTCGCCTTTCTTCAGGTCGTCGCAGTAGTGCTGCAGCGTGGTGCTAACGGTGCGGAAGGACAGTTCATCCCACGGTATATCTTCAGGTGCGA
>DATGRU010000236.1:0-3861 GCA_035303295.1 Paenalcaligenes sp. | reverse complement strand
CTCCATGATGTCGGCCCGTACCATTAACTCGCCAGCGAGAATGAAGAGCGGAATCGCCATCAAGGGAAAGTTGTTCACGGCGTGCATCATGCGTTGCGGCATGACGACGAGCTCAAAATCCAGCAGGTAAATGGCGCCTACGGATGCCATCCCCAATGCAAAAGCCAGTGGCATCCCCGTTAGAGCCAAGCCCAGAAATGTTAAAACCACATAAATAGTCATAGGTTTTCGCCTTCCCAGGTTTTAGAACCACAGCGCAGCAACAGCAACAAATGAAAAAAGCTGTGGGCGGCAGAGATCAGGATAGGGATATAAAACACCGCCGAGGTGATGGGGAGTGTAGGCATCAGCTCGGGCCAGCGTTCGACGGTGGCTGTCCATGAGCCGAAAAACACCAAAATCATCAAGAGTAGGCTGATGGCGCAGGTGAGTCGGAAAACGGCTTCTCGGGTCGCGTTGGGCAGCAGGTTCACAAAGACATCAATCCCCACGTGCACTCCGTGGCGTACCCCGTGTGGAATAGCAATAAAAATCGCCCACACGAACAACAAACGGGACAGCTCATCGGCTGAATCAATGGAGGTACTGAAGAAGTAGCGCAGGATGACCTGAAGGGCGATCACAAAGGCCATCCCTCCGGTCATAAAAACGATCACCCAATACGTCAGGTTATCGAATCGTTTTAGTAGCAGCTTCAGCATTCCAAACCCAGCGGGCATGGCAGGAGAAGGCTGACTCATTGTGCGGCTGCCTCTTCAATCACTAGATCTACAAAGTCAGCATCGACGCGATTTTTAACCTGATCGACAACGCTGGCGGTGGCGCTACGTAATTCGTCGCGTACTTCGGGAGTAATGGAGGTGAAGGTCATGCCTGCAGCCACGAGCTTGTCGCGGTAGCCGTTATCTTCTTCCTCAGCGGTGTCACGTTGCCACTGCATGGCTTCTTGCATGGCCGTTTGCACAATCTCTTGATGTTCTGGCGAGAGGCGCTCGAAACGACGTTTATTGGCCATCACTACGAGTAAATCGTAGAAGTGTGAGGTGTCGGAGAGGTGTTTCTGTACTTCGTTAAAGCGACGGCTGTCGATGGTGCTGTATGGGTTTTCTTGGGCATCCATCACTCCTTGTTGCAGGGCGGAGTAGAGTTCGGATACGTCCATGGATACCGGGTTGGCGCCCAGAGCACGGAAGGTTTGCAAATGCACTTCATTGGGTTGTAAGCGAATGCGCATTCCTTGAAAGTCTTCTGCCTTTTCGATGGGGCGCAAGTTATTGGTGACGTGGCGGAAGCCAATTTCGCCGTAGCTCAACACTTCAAAGCCTTGTTTGGCCATTTTGTCGCTAAGTTGTTGTCCAACTTTACCTTCCACCATATCAAAGGCTTGGGCACGGCTGTCGAACAAGAAGGGCAGGCTGAGTGCTTCGTATTCGGGTACCAGACGGGTTAAATATGCTGATGAGATCAGCGTGGCGAATAGGGTGCCCGAACGAACTTGATCCACATTCTCGGTCGCGCCGCCCAGCTGCATGGCTGGGAACAGGTCAACTTTAATTTCGCCGTTAGAGCGTTCCTCCACTAAATCTTTGAACACCACCATAGAGCGGGACACAGCATCTTCCACAGGGTGGTTACCCGCGACGCGTAAACGTTCTACTGCTTGTGCGGATGCGCCAAACGTCAGTAGGGATAAACCCAAGGCTGACGTTGTTAACCATTTGCTTAGCTTTATAGACATAATTACACCTTGATTGTGGACAAAATGGTATTGTTTAGTGGCAATGATTGCATGCATCTTTCTAAACAAAAATACTTACAAACCCTAAAGGTGTAAGGGCGACCTTGTTGAAAAGCCGAGAAAGCTGCACTTTTAACCGCTTTTTATTTGGAGCGTGAGCGTAGTTAGATGTAAAAGAAGCCGCCTAAAAAGGCGGCTTCTTTGTATACAATGTGTGCGCTGTTTTAGCGTAGACGTCCCTCTAAGGTTGGGGTGTCACACGCTATAAACTGGCCAGCATGTTCTTCCCCCACAAAGTTAAAGTCTTTGCTGACGACTTTGCCGCGGGATAAGGTCATTACTGGCCAGCCGGTAACGTTAATGTCTTCGTATGGGGTGTAATCCACGTTGTGATGCAGCATGTCGTTGTGGATGGTGACTTTCTTTTGCGTATCCCACAACACAATATCGGCATCGCCACCCACCACAATGGAGCCCTTACGCGGGTACAGGCCATACAGCTTGGCTGGATTGGTGGCGGTTAAGGCGACAAACTGGTTAACCGACAAGCGGCCTTCGCTAACACCGCCTGAAAACAGCAACGGTAAGCGGGTTTCTAAGCCTGGAATGCCGTTGGGGATGTACTGAAACGCCTCTTGTGCGCCGGCCGCTTTTTTACCTTGAGGGTCATCAAAGTTAAAAGGAGCATGATCCGACGAAAACACAGCGAACACATTTTTTTCTAACCCATTCCACACTTCGGCTTGGTTTTCTTTATTCCGTGGGGGCGGACTGCAAACGAATTTTGCCCCGTGGAAATGCGGTTCTTCTAGATGTTCTTGGGTCAGGAATAAGTATTGTGGGCAGGTTTCAGCATAAATTTTTAAACCTTTACCCTGTGCCCAGCGTATTTGTTCAATCGCCTCTTTGCCTGATACGTGCACAATTAATATGGGCACATCAATTAGCTCAGAAAACGTAATCGCTCGATGGGTGGCTTCACGCTCAACTGGACTGGGGCGTGAGGCGGCGTGGTGGTGCGGCTGGGTAAGCCCTGCTTCGTTTAATTTTTCAGTAAGCCATGTGATGCAATCGGCGCTTTCCGCATGAATCATGACTAAAGCACCTTCGGCACGCGCCACATCCAATACGCGCAAGACTTCCAGATCGCTGATCTTCAGATCGTCGTAGGTCATGTAAATTTTGAATGAGGTATAGCCTTGCTGAATTAATTGGGGCAGTTCGTTGCGTAGCACCTCGTCGGTGGCGTCCGACACAATGAGGTGGAAGGCATAGTCGATAACGGCTTTGTCACCGGCGCGCTGGTGGTAGTCGTCTACGGCGGCTTTTAAAGACTGGCCTTTTTCTTGTGCTGCAAAAGGGATGACGGTGGTGGTGCCTCCGCAGGCGGCCGAAATGGTGCCACTACGAAAATCGTCTGCCATTTTCACGCCTTCGGGCATGGGTTGATCCAAATGGCAGTGTGCATCGACCCCACCGGGTAAGACCAAATAGCCCGAGGCATCGATGATCTTGGTTGCATCGTTTAGGCCTGATGCTAAGGCTGCAATTTTTCCGTCTTTAATACCAATATCGCAACGAAAGCGATCAGCAGCCGTCGCGATGTCTGCGTTTTTGATAATTAAATCAAAGCCTGAACTCATTTATTGCTCCTCAGAACGTGTTGTTGTTCTTAATGCTGGATACAGCAACACTACAACTTGGTTAAAGTTTAATCAAGTATTGAGTGCAAAATGAGATTAAATTGTTAACAATCTAGCCGAATATTTCTTCGAAGTCGGGTAAGGCTTCTTCGGGGTCCGATAGATCTAAGGCGTGCTCGATACTGTTGAGGTGTTCATGCATATGGTGCCGTGCACCCTCGGCGTCGCCACGTTCGAAGCAGGCGATAAGATCGGCATGTTCGTGATCAGAGCAGGCCGTTACGCTGGGCTTGTCGTAGAGGGTGATAACGAGGCAGGTGAACGAGGTGAGTTCGCGCATGATTCGCAACAACGAGTGCGATGCCACCATTTCTGCAATGCACATGTGAAATTCGCCCGACAAGCGAATAATGGCGCGGCTATCGCGTTGGGCGCGAGCGGCTTTTTCTTTAGCGACGTGTTGTTGTAAGCGTTTTAATT
>DATGRU010000235.1:0-10285 GCA_035303295.1 Paenalcaligenes sp. | reverse complement strand
AAACCCCACTTTTTGGCTACGGTTCCCACGGGGCGCTATTTAAAAGAGACGGCCTTAACGCGCTTACGGGCGCAGTTTCAGAATCCGAATATTACGCCTTTGCATCGATTGGATCGAGACACCGCGGGGGTACTGCTTTTTTGTGTGCAGCCGGACTACCGGGGTGTATATCAGCAGCTGTTTCAAACACAAGAGGTGTTCAAAGAGTACGAGGCCGTAGCGCCTGCGCTGAATCAGGCGACGCCCTTGGTGAAGCGCTCATGCATTGAGGCGCCTCATGGCGAGTTCATGGTGCGTGAAGTGGAAGGTGAGGCTAACAGTGAAACGCATATAGCGGTATTAGCGAAGTGGTTCGACCGTCAACGCCAAGCATGGCTAATGCATTATCAGTTGCGGCCCATCACTGGCCGTAAGCATCAGTTGCGATTGCACATGAGTAGTTTAGATTGCCCCATTGTGAACGACGATTTTTATCCAGTTTGGCATAAAGACCGTGACCCCAGCGATTATTCGCGTCCATTACAACTACTGGCGAGGCGCATTGCTTTTACCGATCCGGTGGATGGGCAGAAACGCGATTACCGTAGCCAGCGGACCCTAGCGTGGATAACGCCAAGCAGCGTGAAATAAGGCCTGCAAGGCGTCGCGGGTTAAGTGGCCGCTGGCCAGACCCAGCATTAACAGTATGCGACATTGCTGTGCTGAAAAATGCGCCCCATGAACGCTATGGTAATCGAGGTCTTGCTCGGATGCGGTGGTAGAGCCCAATGGGATACGGCTACTGCGCACACATGCGATGCCGTGCTGATGAAGTAGGGTGGCCCCAGCCCGCGCGGTGGGACTAAGGCTGCCATTGCCTAAGGCGGCGATCACCACCCCAGCTCGGCCGCTCTTGATCGAGGCCTCGTACAAGGCGAGGTTCGCATCCGGGTGATCAAACATGATATCGATTGCGGGTAAGCTGGCGCTGAGCCCGTTAATATCGATAAGTGCTGAGCCATTTGGTGCCGGTGCTGCACCATGAAAGTGCACACCATCGGCTCCTAGCGTACCAATAGGGCCTGACGCATTCGAGTGAAAGGCGGTGGTGGCATTTTGATGAAGCTTGCGCAGGCGCGAAGCAAGATGAATTTCATCGTTGGCAACTAGCATGACACCGCGATGGCGCGCCTCAGGGGCAAGGGCTACTTGAAAGGCCTGATGCAAATTAAGCGGCCCATCAGCACTGAGGGCGGATGCCGGACGCATCGCGCCCACCAGTACCACAGGCTTGGTGGGTGCAATACAACTATGTAACCACATTGCTGTTTCTTCCATGGTGTCAGTGCCATGGCACAGTACAACGGCGTGAATATGGGGTTTAGCCAGAATGTGTAGCAGGTGTAAAACCAGATCGCGTTGAATCGTCTGGTTCATATTGCGGCTATCTAACTGGTATAACGGGTAGCTTTCAATGTTCGCTAAATCGGCCAGTGTGGGCACTGCGGCTACTAATTGTTCTGCGCCGTGGGTGACCGAGTAGTCAGCGACCGACTGTGTGGCTTGGTGCGTTGCTGCAATGGTGCCACCGGTGGTGACTAAGGCGATAGTTTGGCGTTGACCCATCGTGACAAAGCCCGTTAGTAATCATTAATTAACGAACAATCTTCAGCCAACGCTCAACTAAATGAACGATAACAAGCAAGCTGAAGTTAATAAGTAGGTACAACAGACCCGCAATAATAAAGGTTTCAACAATAGCGTAGTTGTAGTTCATTAAGCGCTTAGCGTGGCCCGTTAGCTCCATGACAGCGATGGTCGAGGCCAAGCTGGTGCCTTTAATAGCAATCACAATTTCGTTGCTGTAGGCCGGTAAGGCTTGGCGAACTGCCAAGGGGAATACAATGCGGTAAAAGCGTTTTAAGGGCGACATGCCAATGGCTTTAGCCGCTTCAATCTGCCCCACAGGAACCGACTGGAAACCACCCCTAAATACCTCACTAATGTAGGCACCACTGTTTAGGGCAATCGCTAAAATGGCGCATTTAGCCCCATCGCTAAACAGCCACCACAGGGCAGGGGTATGGCGTATGAAACCGATCGTACCAATACCGTAATACAGAATAAACAGCTGTACTAATAAAGGCGTGCCCCGAAAGACGGTACTGTAGGAAAACGCAAAGCCCGAGACTAAGCGGTTTTTAGACATGCGCATGAGCGCAAGAACTAACCCCACACCTAGCGAGAGCAGAATCGAAATCAGACCAACGTAAAGGGTTAGGTTTAGCCCTTTTAGTAAATTACTAAAAGTGTAATGGAAGAGTTCGGCATCAATCATGATACAGCCCTCATGCCGCGCCCAAAATAACGCTCAGCTAAAACGAAAACGCCTTGGCTGGCCATACCGATGATAAAAAACAAGATGCCAGCCAGTAAGTACAACGCCAGAGGTTCGCGCGTGGCAGCAGCGCCCAGCACGGCGGCACGCATAATTTCAACTAAGCCAACCAACGAAATAAGGGCGGTGTCTTTGAGTGCGGTTTGCCACACATTATTGGAGCCGGGCAGGGCATACCAAAACATTTGCGGTACGGTAATGCGAAAGAGCCGTTTGTAAGCCGGCATACCGATGGCTTTGGCCGCTTCAATTTGGCCTTCAGGAATGGCTTTGAGTGCGCCTCGGAAGACCTCGACACTGTACGAGCCCGAAATAATGCCAATCGCTAGCACACCCACCATTAAGGGGAACCAGCGGTTCATCCCTTCTTGCCAATTCAACAGTGCACCCAGATCGGAGACCGCCTGAGAGGTGCCGAAAAACAGCAGATAAATAATGAGCAGTTCGGGAATACTGCGTGTAATTGTCGTGTAAATACTGACTAACCAACGGAGCACTAGTGGCCCGTTGGTTTTGATGCTGGCACCGGTGATGCCAATGGCCACACCCAGCGCCATGCCGAGTATGGAAACCAAAAGGGTCATGCCCGTACCGCGTAAAAGCATCCAACCCCAACCTTCCTGCAAGATGCGTATGATGGTATCGAGCATGACGTTCCTTCAGACCTTAAACTACTTGTCTTCGCACACTTCGTAATTAGACAGGTCGGTATTAAACCATTTTTCGCTGGATGTTTTTACCGTACCGTCTTCAATCAGCTTGCACAGCGCTGCATCCACCTTCGCTTTTAAATCGGTGTTGTCTTGGTGAATACCGACGGCGATACCGTAACCGAGAATTTCGGGCGCTGATGAGCCTTTAATCACGTAGTCGGTTAAGGCAAAGTCTTCGCCTTTCAAGCTGTTAAAGAACTTGGTTTGTGAGGACAGGTCGGCAAAGGTACCGTCTAAACGTCCGGCATCCAGATCAATTTGCATCTGGTCCAGAGAGTCGTAGTTGCGGATAGTGGCATCGGGGGCTTTTTCGGCCAGATAAGTTCCGTGGGTAGTGCCACCCTGTACGCCGATGGTTTTACCTTTTAAGCCGCTTAGAATGGTTTCGGCATCGTCAGCTTGAATCAGCTCGCTTTTCGCAGGAAGAATGAAAATAGCATCTTCTACCGCGTAAGGAATACTGAAATTAATACGCTTGGCGCGCTCAGGTGTGTAAGACATACCCGAGATGATTAGGTCGAAGCGGTTAGCGCTTAGCGAAGGGATTAAGCTGTCGAAAGCTTGCACCACAAAGCTGCACTCGGCCTCAAGCTCTGTACAGAGGGCTGCTGCCATGTCGGCATCAAAGCCAGTGACATTACCCGAAGCATCCACCATGCTCCATGGTGGGTAACCACCTTCAGTACCAATTTTTAACTGGGTGGCAGCCATGGCGCTAAAGCCAATTAGCGACAAGCTAGCGCATAAAACGGTTTTTTGAATCATTTTCATAGTGAAAGTCTCCCTAGGGGTATTCGTTTGGTAGAGCCAGATAAGTTCTGTAACGGGTAAAGCTAAACCAAGCTTAGGAATGCTACAACAAAACGGTTGGAAGGTCGTTAATGCAAAGGGGTTAAAAACTGACGTAAGCGCACGGATTTAGGGTGTTCAAACACTTGATCCGGTGTGCCTTCTTCTTCAGTCATGCCATTGTGCATAAAGATCACATGGTTCGAGACCTCTTGCGCAAACTTCATCTCGTGCGTCACCAAAATCATGGTGCGGCCCTCTAGAGCCAGATCGCGAATGACGCGCAACACCTCGCCGACCATCTCGGGGTCTAGGGCAGAGGTGGGCTCATCAAAGAGCAGCACGTCGGGGTCCATTGCTAAAGCGCGGGCAATGGCCACACGCTGCTGTTGACCGCCTGACAGCTGCGCAGGATAAGCATGCGTTTTATCGCTTAGACCAACCTTCGCCAGTAATTCTTCGGCATAGCGTACGGCTTGGTCACGGTCGATGCCCTTAACGTGGATGGGGCCCTCGATCACGTTCTGCAATACAGTGCGGTGTGACCAGAGATTGAAGTTCTGAAACACCATTCCCAAGCGCTTACGGACACGATCAAGTTGGCGGTTGTCGGCACTGACCACACGACCGTCGCGGCGGGTATGACTGCGCAACACATCGTCGCCAATATGAACTTCCCCTTGATCGGGCACCACTAAATGGTTAATGCAGCGTAGTAGTGTGCTTTTTCCTGAACCCGAAGCGCCAATAATAGAAATCACATCGCCCTTTTTTGCGTTAAACGAAATGCCTTTGAGTACTTCGTTATCCTTAAAGGACTTATGAATATTACAAACTTGTACGGCGTAAGGGGTTAGGGATTGGTTCACAGTGACTGTCTCAGCCCAGATTGTTTACAGACATTGAATACGAAGTGGCTAATTATAGGTATTCTGCCGAAGTCTGGTTGAGTTTAGCGATATATGACTATACATTCCCTTAGGGAATCTACTTGGTTGAGGATTAAAAATACCTGCTGTGGCGTAGCTTTATACGTCACAGCAGGTTAGAGGTGCAGTCGTTGGTCTACGTTTAGGGGTATAAACCGCGTAGTTCGCGCGACTCAAGAATGCGATGGCAGGCTTTGATGAATGCCGCCGTACGCAAGGTGACATTATGTTCGCGGGCTACTGCCGAGACGTCGGCGTAAGCCGCACGCATCATGGCTTCCAGACGGCGATTAATGAGCTCTTCTTCCCAGAAGAAGCTGGAGAAGTTCTGTGCCCACTCGAAATAACTAACGGTTACGCCACCGGCGTTGGCAATAACGTCAGGAACGACGACCACGCCTTGATCCGTTAGGATGTCATCGGCTTCAGGGGTGGTTGGGCCGTTAGCGCCTTCAATCAGAATTTTGGTGCGAATTGACGCTGCATTGGCAGCCGTAATTTGCCCTTCAAGCGCGGCGGGGATCAGAATTTCGGTTTCAACCGTCCAGAACTCATCGGCTTGCATTGCTTCGCAGTTCGGTGCATTCACGACACCGCCGGTGGCGTCTACATGCGCTTGTAGAGCAGGGATATCCAGCCCGTTCGCGTTGTAGATGGTGCCGGTGTGATCTTGCACGGCAATAATTTTGGCACCAGCGTTATGGAATAAGCGTGCAGCGGTGCCGCCCACATTACCAAAGCCCTGAATTGCAACTCGTGCGCCTTCGATTTCAACACCTGCGTCGCGCGCGGCTTCGATACCCACGGTGTAAACGCCGCGTCCGGTGGCTTCCACACGACCTAAACTACCGCCTAGTGAAATGGGTTTGCCTGTTACCACGCCCGTGGTGGTGGCACCCACGTTCATGGAATAGGTGTCCATCATCCATGCCATGGTTTGCGCGTTGGTGTTAACGTCGGGGGCAGGAATGTCTTTATCGGGGCCGATGATGACGCCAATTTCGCTAATATAGCGGCGTGTGACACGTTCAAGTTCTTTTTGCGAGTAGTTGCGGGGATCAATACGAACCCCACCTTTGGCGCCGCCAAAGGGCACGTTTACCGCCGCACATTTCACCGACATCCAAGCCGATAAAGCCATGACTTCCGATAAAGTGACGTCTTGGTGGAAGCGCACGCCCCCTTTACCAGGGCCGCGTGAGGTGTTGTGTTGGACGCGATAACCTTCGAAATGGGCAATCGTGCCGTTATCCAGTTCTACTGGAATATCGACCACTAAAATTCGTTTGGGTCGCTTAAGTGTTTCGACCCATTTCCCCAGCTTACCAAGGTAAGGCGCTACGCGCTCTACCTGACCAAGGTAGATGCCCCACGGCCCGAGGTCGTGTGCATTAAGGTACGAAGGAAGTGGGTGCGTAGAATGCTGAGACATATTCTCCTCGTTATTATTCAGAATACAGAGGCTGTAGTATTAAAAAGCAAAAAATGTGTACGTAGCACTTGCTTTACGTACACACTGGTCGCTTATTGTAGTGCTGTCGGCAAGGCTTGTCGCTAGTTCAGTGCGTTGTAACGTAAATAACGCTTATCAGAATTGGTGTAGCTGCGCCGAATGGACGCTACATGGCACGCTAAGCTTAACGTAAGAATAGGTTGCGAGTGTCGCAACCTGCTAAGTTTTTAGTTCGGATCAATCTATGTTTCAACGACTTCAATCTATTCAAGCTCGTATTCAAACCGCATGCGAGCGTAGCCAACGTCATCCCGAGCAGGTCGTACTGCTACCGGTTAGTAAAACCTTTCCCAATGAAGCGGTGCTAGAGGCTAAGCAACTTGGACTTAAGCGCTTTGGGGAAAACCGAGGCCCAGATATTAAAGCGCGAGTTGAGTCGTTGCACGATGAGAGCTTGCAGTGGGTGATGATTGGTCATCTACAAAGCCGTAAAGCGGTGGACATTGCGCAGTACGCGGCCGAGTTGCAGTCTTTAGATCGCTTGTCACTGGCTGAAACCTTAGAGCGACGTTTGCAGCAAGCGGGGCGTCCTTTGCCTGTGTTAATTCAGATTAAAACCGCAGCCGAAGCCAGCAAGTCGGGCTTAGATCCTGAAGAGCTACCTGCTTTTTTAAAAGCGCTGCAGGCCTATTCGTGTTTACGACCCGAGGGCTTAATGACCATGGCCACACAAACCACCGATGAGGCCGAGATACGCCGTTGCTTTGCCTTAGCACGCCGCAGTTTAGAGGCGGTGCAGGATCAGTATCCGCAGATGCAACGTTTATCCATGGGTATGAGTAATGATTTTGAGTTGGCAATTGAAGAGGGTAGTACCGAGGTGCGAGTAGGCAGCTCGTTGTTTGGGCAGCGGCAGACCGTTTAGCGGATTTTCTGGTGTAGGCATGGGGTATAAGCTAATGGCTACGCGCTACTGCTGTGCTTGTTGTATATTTTGGTGCATTAGTTATTAGCTCATTGAAGAAGTCTATTCCTTAGGAGACACGTATGTATCTGGCTAAAGTCGGCGCCGTGGCAGCGGTTGCATTGATGGCGAGTAGTTTTGCTCAAGCAAATACCTTAGAAACCGTACAACAGCGCGGGCATGTGGAGTGTGGTGTAACCACTGGCTTCGCAGGCTTTTCGGCCCCCGATGATAAAGGTGAGTGGAGCGGTTTAGACATTGATATGTGTAAAGCGGTGGCAGCGGCTGCTTTGGGGGATGCCAGCAAGTTCAAAGCGGTGCCCCTCAATTCCCAGCAGCGTTTTACTGCCTTGCAATCTGGCGAGATTGATGTGTTGGCGCGTAATACCACCATTACTCAGCAACGTGATACGGCCTTAGGTGTGATGGGCGTAGGCGTGAACTTCTACGATGGGCAAGGTTTCTTGGTGCCTAAAGCTTTAGGCGTAAGCAGCGCGAAAGAACTTGATGGGGCAACGGTTTGCATGCAAACCGGCACGTCTAATGAAAACACCATGGCTGACTGGGCGCGTGCAAATAACATTAGCTATCAGCCGGTGGTTATTGAACAGTTTAATGAGGTCGTGAATGCCTTTGTTGCCGGGCGTTGCGATGTGTTTACTACCGATGCTTCAGGCTTAGCGTCGATTCGTATTTCGCGCATGGAAAATCCGGATGAGTACGTGGTACTGCCAGAAATTATTTCTAAAGAACCATTGGGGCCTTTTGTGCGTCAGGGTGATGACCCATGGTTCAACATTGTGAAATGGTCGTTACATGCCATGATTAACGCCGAAGAAATGGGTATTACCTCGGCGAACGTGGATGAGCACCTAGCAAGCCAAGACCCTAACGTACAGCGCTTGTTGGGCGTAACAGAAGGCGCCGGTAAGAACTTAGGGTTAGACGAAAAGTGGGCCTACAACATCATTAAGCAAGTGGGTAATTACGGTGAAAGCTTTGACCGTAATGTGGGTAAAGACAGCGCATTGAATATTCAGCGTGGTCTGAACGCACAATGGACCGACGGCGGCCTAATGTACGGTTTGCCAGTACGCTAAGTTAAGGCTACACAAAAATGCCGTAAGTGAGTTATAGCTCGACTTACGGCATTTTTTATTTCTGCTACAACAGACGCGACCGTGTGTGCAAGCAGGGGCTAAGGGCTAGGCTTGTTAAACCTATAAAATTTAGACAAGAGCCTTAAATGCCGCGCTTATACACCAACGAGATACGTGCAAAGGCAACTTGCAGCTCTTTGGTTCCCCCTTGAAAGATAACGGGGCGTCCACGTACCGGAAAGCAAATTAAGCGCTTGGAATACAGCAAGGGTACAAATTTGGCGAAACGTAATTCGTCCCACGTAATTTCGCGGCGCAAGATCCATTGCTGTTGGATACCTTTTTCTGAAACGGTGGTGTGCCCCAGCAGCATGTACCACGTAATAACGCATAAGCCGATGAAGCTTAGAACAATAGCGCCAATCATGTAGGGGCTGGCCATTTGGCCACTGTCGGTGGTGGCTGTGCTAATTAGTTGGAAACCAATTACCAGAGTGATAATACAGGCCAGTATGCCAATGGGTTTGGGCCAGGAGCGGCCGTGTACGGGTAAAGGCGCCAGCTCGGCCATCAGGGCATCGTGTTCGGCTTTATCAATTCGATTGTGCAACATGTTAAGTGCAGGCTCCTGCGCTAAGGGCATTGCCGACGCGGCTGGCAGACGGTTTACCCAATTGAGATGAAATCCAGACACCGGTTTGTACCACGGTATCGAAATCAACACCGGTATGAATGCCTAAACCATTTAGTAAATACAACAAATCTTCGGTAGCCACATTACCCGTTGCCCCTTTGGCGTAAGGACAGCCACCCAAACCGGCTACGGATGAGTGGAAAATTGACACGCCCACTTGCAACGAGGCCAGTACATTAGCGATGGCCTGACCATAGGTGTCATGGAAGTGCCCAGCTATTTGTTCGATGGGTACCACTTGGCTAACAGCTTGCATCACATTCGCTACTTGCGCTGCTGTGCCCACGCCAATGGTGTCAGCAATGTCGAATTCAATAACGCCCAAATCATGTAAGCGCTGTACAACCTCAACGACGGCGGCCTCGCTCACCTCACCTTGATAAGGGCAACCTAAGGCACAACTGATGCTGCCCCGCAATCGGATGCCATCGCGCTGAGCGGCTTGGGCGATGGGCTCAAACCGATCGATGGACTCAGCAATGCTGCAATTAATATTACGTTGTGCAAAGGCCTCGCTGGCTGCGGTAAAAATCACTACTTCATCCACCCCGCTAGCCACTGCATCGTCGTAACCTCGTAAATTGGGGGTTAGCGCAGAGTACACCGTGTTCGGTTGACGACTTATGCCTTGCATAACCGCTTGGCTGCCAGCCATTTGCGGCACCCATTTAGGTGATACAAAGGAAGCGGCTTCAATATTCGGAAAACCAGCCTTAGAAAGGCGATTGATGAGTTCGATTTTGACGGCGCTATCCACAAAATGGGCTTCATTTTGCAGGCCATCTCGAGGGGATACCTCGACAATTTTGACGGATGTAGGCAGATTCATAATGAGTGAGCAGGCATTAGATGATAAGGGTGATCGCTGACTTGGGCACCACGACTAAAATTGTATAGCTGTGTACAGTCAGGATGAGGCTAAACGTTGATAATCACCACTGCTTAGTTGTTGGATGACCCCCTGAAGCTCAAGTTCCACCAAGGCGGTAGCCAACTCGGCCGTGGCTAATTGGGTGCGCTGTTGTAGTGCATCCGGCGACATCATCTCGTAACCCAGCGCGTCGAGCACCTGTTGCTGTGTGGGGTCGTTGATGGTGACAGCATGTGTCGCCTTAGTTAGGGCAAGCTGATGCGGCTCGGGTAGTTGTTGGTTCGCTGGCAAGATGTTTTTTAGCTCGTCGTTAATGTCTTGGGCCGAGTCCACCAGCTTGGCACCTTGGCGTATTAGCTGATGACAGCCTTTGGATAACGGTGAGTGAATTGAAC
>DATGRU010000234.1:0-26279 GCA_035303295.1 Paenalcaligenes sp. | reverse complement strand
TCACAGGCCGATAACGAACGCGACACCTCGTACGAGAAGTCAACGTGTCCGGGGGTGTCAATTAAGTTTAAGTTATACGTTTTGCCGTCTTTCGCCTTGTACTGCAGCGAGGCGGTTTGCGCTTTAATGGTGATCCCACGTTCTCGTTCAATATCCATTGAATCCAGAACCTGAGTAGACATTTCGCGATCTTCCAGCCCGCCACAACGATGAATTAAACGATCAGCAAGTGTGGACTTGCCATGATCAATATGAGCAATAATGGAGAAGTTGCGGATGTGATCCATAGACCAGAAAAAGAAAACTACCTGTTAATAGAAATAATGCTTATGCCCATAATACCTAGGCGGCAATAAAAAAGGGGCGCTTCGGGCGCCCCCTTTTGCGTGGCTACTATTTTAGCCTTATTTACGGGACTTTATTTCGTCGGCGTTACAAGCACCCACTGTGAACTACTACCGCGTACCACAAGCAGTGCTGCAGCTTTAGACGAATCCAACGCCTTAACAACTTTTTTGTAATGATCAGGACCTTCAATGTCTTGGTCATTCACACGAACAATCAGGTCGCCCCGAGCCAAACCAGCCGTCGCAGCAACACCGGTGGCCTCTACAACCGCTACACCGCCCTCGATACCAAGACTGGAACGCTGAGCTTCATTCGTCTCGCTGACGCGTAAGCCGAGACGATCTACAGATGGCGTCGCGTCATTTGAGCCTGTAGGAGCCGTTGCTGTGGAAGCGCTTGGCATTTCATCGACCTTCGTTTTCAGCGTAACAACTTTACCTTTACGCCAGACTTCGATCGGGACCGTTTCACCCGGTTTTGTTGCGCCGACAATACGCGGTAGGTCGCTCATTTGTTCGATTTTTCTGTCGCCAAAACGCAAAATCACGTCACCAGAGCGTATCCCCGCTGCATCAGCTGGGCCTTCGGATTCAACATTACTAACCAGAGCGCCTTTGTTATCAGCTAGACCTAAAGCCTTAGCAACATCATCGCTAACCTGAGTAATTTGCACCCCAATGCGTCCACGCGTTACTTTACCATGCGCCTTCAACTGTTCGACGACATTCATGACCTCATCAATGGGAATTGCCAAAGAAATACCCATAAATCCACCACTGCGCGAGATAATCTGTGAGTTCATACCCACAACTTCGCCATTTAGGTTAATTAAAGGGCCACCTGAGTTACCCGGATTCACGGCAACGTCCGTTTGAATAAAGGGCAAATAATCGCCTGTATCACGATTAATGGCACTCACAATCCCAACCGTAACCGTAGAGTCAAGGCCAAAAGGTGAGCCAATCGCTAACACCCACTGACCTTTTTTCAATTGCGCTGGGCTACCAATTTTCAAAGGTGTTAAATCTTTACCTTCAATTTTAATAAGGGCTACGTCGGTGCGCTCATCGGTACCAACTACGGACGCTTTATATTCCTTACCATCTGTCAACGTAACGAAAATATCGTTCGCATCCGCAATCACGTGATTATTGGTTAACACATAACCGTCGTCAGAAATAATAAAACCAGAGCCTACACCACGCGGCACGATACGTTCTTGTGGCTCAGGTGCCGGGGCGGGTTGCCGCGGTGTCGCCCCTGGGGGCATAAAGTCAGGCCCAAAGAACCAACGGAATAAATCGTAAGGATCATTACCCGGACCACCGCCACCCATACGACGCACCTGAACCGACTCGGTCGTACGAATATTCACCACTGATTTTTCGGTTGCTTCCACAATACTGGAAAAGTCAGGTAGCACCACTGAGGGTGCTGGTGCGGCTTGCTCTTGCGCTTGGACGGTGGGTATGCCCCCTACCATAGCCAAACTGGCTGCCAGCGTTAATGATCCGACTAGCTTCTTATAGCCTGCACTCATGATTTGCATCATTCAACTCCTTTAAATGCGCGTCAATATTTTTTTGCTAATGGCACAAACTCGGCTCTACGCCCTAACTCCGCCAAAGTACTGAGCGGAACTTCCCCTGTCGTCGTTAGCCAGAAGTCGCCAATGCGTGTCCTAAATAAATTCATACTGCCACGCTTCGACCCTTTATTTTCCGTCAGTCGAGCCCCTTGGTCGCTGACTTCTTCAATAAATACCGATAACGCGGCCAAGCCGTCTGACAGCACCAACTGTGATACCTTTCTACCGGCACCCATTGAACGTGAAACTTGAGAAACCACTTCGAACCCATCAGGGTACGGAATACGCCAGCCCTGAGCAGCAAGATCCACATCGCTCATGGTTGCCTCGATAGTACGCCAATTCGAATAATCGATGGATGACTCCAAATCGGCGGCTTGCACGCGGTTACCAAAGACAATGCTTGCAAAAGCCACCTGCTGTATCACCGATCCATCGTGATCCAGTGTTTGAGCCTGTAACAATAAAGCGTTCTCGGCATCAGCGCATAAGCGGTAACCATAGCGCAGCTCATCTTTAGGCTGCAGTTCGTACATGACGCACTCTCGCCCTGCCACCCGGCGTTGTTGCTCGAGCTGGTTAATTGAATAGTAATCGAGTAGGCGTGTAGGCTCACCCAGCAGTAAAGACGGAAAGCGGTTAGCACGCTTACGCTCAACCAACACGATTTCACGCTCGGGGATAAGGCACTGAACCTGATCATTCGTACGTAAAAACTCGCGCGGCTGACCATCAAGCAGCTCTAGGCGCTCTCGTTCACCCATACCATCTACGAGGTGCACTAAACGCATAGACTGGGTAGAGCCTTCTTGGGTATAAGTAACCACACCTGAGTAATCAAGCTCGGTATTAGCCTGCTGGATAGCCGTCAGAAACTGCAATGGATCTGGTGCTGCCGCATCAGCCGATGCCGCGCGTACTGGCGCGGTAAACAGCACTGCGGATAAGGCACTTAAGAAAACCAGAGATACGGCTCTGACCTGCATCGTCGACATCAGCGATACTCGTGTCCACCCTGCAACTCTCATTGGCCCCCAACCCCTAGTTCGTATGCCACCTGACGAGCAGGCCCAACACCAGACAGATCGCGGTGAGCGTCAACATAATCTGCCCATGCATCATCACTAACCGTAGCGAGGACAGGTGTTGCTTGCTGCGTCTGGGGCGCTGAAGAAAAATACGGAAGCGCAACCCACGCAACCGCTGCCACGGCGGCTGCCACCGCTAAACTGGGCATTCCCCAGCGCACTGCACGCGGTCTGGACTGATATTGAGGGGCCAAGATTGTCGGCTCTTCATCAATCGCTTTAGACAAGCGCGCATAAAACTTATCGGAAGGGACTATCGATAACTCGTCACTACGTAGGACATCGCCAATTTGATGATAAGTGTCCCATAATTGGCGCCCATACGGTGTATCCAACTCTTCGGGCCGGATCTGCCCATCACCATCCACCCACGCCGACACAGCCTCCTCCCAGGAGCTATGCTGTGATGACATAGGCGTGTTTAATTTTTGACTCGACATGGATTACTCCTTACCAACCACGTTCGCCGTCACCGGACTCGCGCACTGGACGCAACTGTGCGGCGATCGCTTCACGGGCACGAAATATCCGGGACCGTACGGTTCCAATTGGGCAATCCATTGTTGCAGCAATATCCTCATAACTCATGCCTTCGATTTCTCGCAAAATAATTGCGGTACGTAATTCGTCTGGAAGCGAATTAATTGCCTCGTTAACGGCCTCAACCACCTGCCGACTTACCATTTCGGACTCAGGGGTACTGATGTCTGTTAGGTTATCAATCGGGTCAAAAGTTTCACCATCCTCGCCTTCATAGTTATTTAATGATGTAGGACGGCGATTACTGGAGGCCTGCCAATTGCGCGCGGTGTTAATAGCGATCCGATATAACCACGTATAAAAAGCACTATCACCCCGAAACTGAGGAAGTGCTCGATAGGCTTTAATAAAGGTTTCCTGAGCAACATCTTCAATTTCGCTAGGATTGCGCACCATACGTGTTAACAAACGCATAATACGCCGCTGATACTTTAGAACCAACAAGTCAAAGGCACGTTTATCGCCACGTTGAACACGCTCAACTAAGTCTGCATCGACATCGCGTTCACTCATACCGATTCCTTCATGTGCTTACGCCCCGCATGCAGCGCGTAGCGACTCAGAGCCAGATTTAACTCGCGCCACTGCTGCGACCTCATGTTCTGACGCCAACAGCTAAGGTAGAAATACGGCCGATTAGCAGGCAGCCATACCTTAAGCCACGCCCCAAGTCCGGCAGGCCTATCGTTGAGTTTTAACGATGCGTCACAGAGACGTAAACGTAAGCACCAGGGGCTACGCCAATTGTGCAACAAATGAACCTCGTATAATTCGCCTAGATGATCCACAACATACCATTGATTATCGATTATCTGCAGAAATAATCGGCATGTTCTTGTTTGTTGATAACGTCGAAGCATGTCGAGAAAAGCGATAATTGCCAACACCCCCCACGCCCAAACAGACGGATCATAACGCCACACAACAATGGCTAAGGCCACGCAGCACAGTACAGACAACAAAAAGCCCGACCACACAACCCAAGCAGGCGCTTGCGTTGTGTAAAGTCGGGCTACCGATGAGGAGCTAAGTGAATGCGCCACCACTAGGCGTGACGTTTCACCACCATCGAACCGTTGGTACCACCAAAACCAAAAGAATTCGACAGAGCCACATCGATGGTTAATTCACGCGCCTCGTTCGCACAATAATCCAGATCACATTCAGGATCTTGATTAAAGATGTTAATCGTAGGCGGCGAAATCTGATGATAAACAGCCAAAGTAGTGAAGATAGCCTCGATACCACCCGCTGCACCCAACAAGTGCCCCGTCATGGATTTAGTCGAGTTCACCACCAAATTCTTAGCATGATCACCAAAAGCCAATTTAATCGCTTCGGTTTCATTCAAGTCGCCCAACGGGGTGGACGTACCGTGCGCATTCACGTAATTGACGGCAGAAGGATCGATCTGAGCGTTACGCAGCGCGTTTAACATGCCACGCTTCGGCCCATCTTTGTCAGGCGTCGTAATATGGTGTGCATCGGAACTCATTCCATAGCCCACAAACTCGCCATAAATACGTGCGCCACGTTTGCGAGCGTGCTCGTACTCCTCAAGCACCAATACACCCGCGCCTTCACCTAATACGAAACCATCGCGATCGCGATCCCACGGACGTGAAGCAGTAGCGGGGTCGTCGTTACGTGTGGATAAAGCACGCATCGCCGCAAAACCACCTACCCCTAAAGGAGAAACGGTGGATTCGGCCCCCCCTGCAATCATGACATCGGCGTCGCCATACTCAATGAGGCGGGCCGCGTCACCGATAGAGTGCAGACCTGTAGTACATGCAGAAACCACAGCGTAACTTGGCCCTCTCAAACCCAGCTTGATCGACAACTGACCGGATACTAAGTTAATGAGTGAGCCCGGCACAAAGAACGGCGAAATACGTCGTGCGCCCCGCTCTAGATAATCTTTTTGAGTTTCCTCGATGCGAGGCAAACCACCAATACCGGAACCTACGATCACACCCATGCGATCGGCATTTTCCTCGCTAATTTCAAGCCCGGAATCTTTCCATGCTTGTAACCCGGCAGCCAAGCCATAATGAATAAACGTATCCATTTGCTTTGCTTCTTTTGCCGAGACGTACTCGGTGATGTCAAAGTCTTTTACTTCACCAGCAATTTGGGCATTCAGTACGGATGCATCAAATCGAGTGATGCTTCCGATGCCGGAACGACCATTAACGAGGTTGTCCCATGCACTGGCAATATCGTTGCCGACTGGGGACACAATGCCCAGTCCGGTAATCACGACACGTCGCTTCACGGATGACTCCTAAAACAAAAAAAGCGGTTCGAAGAGAATATCAATGCACCGTGGCACGTTAGCACCAACGGCTGCAACATCGATATTCACTATAAACCGCCTAGCGGGGGCAAGCTGACACTTGCCCACACCCTGATTTGAAATTACTGTTCGCTGTTGGAGTTGATGTAATCAACAGCTTGCTGAACCGTCGTGATTTTCTCAGCTTCTTCATCTGGGATTTCGGTTTCGAATTCGTCTTCGAGCGCCATCACGAGCTCGACCATGTCGAGCGAGTCGGCACCGAGGTCGTCAAGAAAAGAAGATTCGTTCTTGATCTCGGCTTCGTTTACGCCAAGTTGTTCAGCGACGATCTTCTTGACGCGCTGTTCGATGCTTTCCATGCAGATTCTCCAAGTTCGGGATTAATTCCCGCGAATTATAGCCAAACGATACAAAATTGGGTGTAGGCTATGACAAAAAAACAGCTGTACCTAATTGCTTAAATACGCTCGAAAGCTATTAAACACTAAAAGGTACGCCCCTTACAAATCAAATGATTTTACCTCAAAGCTGGCACATGCCAAACTCTTTACATATACATCCCACCATTTACATGCAAAGTGGTGCCTGTAATGTAATCTGCCTGCGGCCCTGCCAAAAAGGCAACGGCGTGGGCAATATCGTTAGCCGCACCTAAGCGACCCAACGGAATCTGATTCAAAATCGCTGTCGTTTGCTCTTCATTTAGAGCGCGTGTCATGTCGGTATCAATAAAGCCAGGAGCCACGCAGTTAACTGTAATATTGCGACTACCTAGCTCGCGTGCCAACGCACGGGACATGCCTGCTACGCCCGCTTTAGCTGCCGCGTAATTGGCCTGACCGGGGTTGCCACTGTAACCCACCACCGACGTGATGTTGATAATGCGACCCCATTTAGCTTTCATCATGGGACGAATAACCGCACGACTTAAACGGAAAACCGCCTTTAAGTTGGTATCGAGCACGGCATCGTAATCGTCATCTTTCATGCGCATCATTAAATTGTCGCGCGTAATACCGGCATTATTCACCAAAATATGTGGGCCACCAAACTCTTTACTTAACTGCGTAATGAGTTCGTCACACGCTTGCGCATCGTTCACGTCCAGCACCACACCACGTCCACCTTTAGCAGACAAGGCTTCGTTAATGCTTGCCGCACCGGCCTCGGAGGTAGCTGTGCCAATAACAATAGCGCCTTGCGCCTGCAAGTGCTCGGCAATAGCCTTACCTAAACCGCGGGTTGCCCCGGTAACTAGCGCAACTTTTGAATCCAATAAGGGTGAACTCATGATTATCCTTTTAATGCAGCAAGCGTTTCATCTAAAGAGGCCGGATCGTTAACGGACAGCACGACCATCTCGCGATCGATACGCTTAACAAGACCGCTAAGTACTTTGCCTGGACCGCATTCTACAATATGCGTGATACCCATTGCTTTCATTGCTTGTACGGTTTCTACCCAACGCACAGGATGCCACGCTTGGCGAACCAGAGCCGAACGGATAGCAACCTCGTCAGTTGGGCTTTGTACATCAACGTTATTAATAACTGGAACAGCCGGTGCCTGCATGCTGACTTCAGTTAATGCTTTCTCAAGTACCTGAGCAGCAGGCTGCAACAAACTTGAATGAAAAGGAGCAGAAACCGGTATCACCATAGCGCGACGTGCGCCTTTGCTTTTTGCTACGTCGCATGCGCGCTGTACCGCGTTTACATGTCCAGCAATAACCACTTGACCCGGTGCGTTAAAGTTAACCGCTTCGACCACTTCACCTTCAGCCGCTTCGGCACACACTTGCGCCACAACATCGTCTTCCAAGCCCAAGACAGCAGCCATCGTACCAGTACCTACCGGTACAGCTTCTTGCATTGCGGTGGCACGAATACGCACCAAACGCACTGCATCGGCTAAAGAAAACACACCGGCTGCAGTTAAGGCAGAGTATTCGCCTAAGCTATGGCCGGCCATAACCGTGGGCTTTGGACCACCAGCTTGCTGCCAAGCCTGATACATAGCTACAGCCGCACCCAACATGGCAGGCTGTGTATTCACCGTTAGATTCAAATCGTCGGCCGGACCTGCTGCTATTAAAGCAGATAAATCCTGATCTAAGGCTTGATTTACATCAGCCATTGCCGATTGAACCGCTTGATTATCCTGCCAAGCATCGAGCATACCAACGGTTTGCGAACCTTGGCCTGGAAATACCAACGCAAATTTCATAGTTGTACGTGTCTCAGGTTTATATGAGGCATTGCCTAAAGAGCAATACGCTTAAATGGAGGCCTTACATGCGTACCAGCACGGAACCCCAGGTAAAGCCACCCCCTACCCCTTGCAACAGCACGAGTTGACCGGGTTGAATACGACCATCTTTACGGGCCACATCGAGAGCAAGTGGAACACTTGCTGCTGAGGTATTGGCATGACGATCAACGGTTACGACAACTTTATCGTTATCGATACCTAAGCGTCGACCGAGGAAATTGATGATGCGCAAATTAGCCTGATGAGGAATGAGCCAATCGATGTCATCGAGCGATACACCTGCCTGCTCGCAAACATCGTGTGCAGACTGTGTTAGTGAAGTAACGGCAAACTTAAATACGGCCTGCCCGTCCATACGCAAGAAGGGGTCGCCTTCAATCGCGCCATGAGAAACATTACCTGCTGCAGCCAGAATACCCACTTGTGTACCGTCGGCATTGAGCTCTGCCGCCAACACACCGGGCTCATCACTGGCACTTAAAATAACCGCTCCGGCACCGTCACCAAACAACACGCAAGTGCTGCGATCGTTCCAGTCGAGAATACCTGAAAAAACTTCAGCACCAATGACTAGAACCCGCTTAGCCCGCTCTGCTTTGATGAATGTTTCTGCGGTGGTTAAGGCGTAGATAAAACCACTACATACGGCTTGCACGTCGAAGGCAGCGGCATTTTTGGCGCCGATCTCTGCTTGAACTAAACAGGCTGTACTAGGAAAGATGAAATCGGGGGTAGAGGTTGCTACGATGAGCAAATCGATATCGGAGGCGACTAAGCCCGCATCGTCTAATGCGGCTTGCGCAGCCTTGGCGGCTAATTGACTGGTTTTAACGCCGGGCTCAACCAAGTGGCGCTGCAATATGCCAGTACGTTCGCGTATCCATTGATCGGAAGTTTCAATGCCGCGTTGAGCTAGCTCGGCCGCCAAGTCATCATTTGATACAACACGAGGAGGCACATAGCTGCCGGACCCAATTATTTTGGCATATGGCATAAATATAGATTCCTGACTGGCCGCGTGTTACTGCGCAGCTTCTGATTGTTCACCTTCGGCGGTAAGAGGCTCTGTAGCGCTGACTTCAGTGTGATTAAGTCGCAGACGCGCTATAGCTTCCGTAGTGCCTTCCAGCAAACCGTTTTTCACAGCAAATCGGGCGCGTTGTAGTGCATAGCTAAACGCATAGGCATCAGCTGAGCCATGACTTTTAATCACAATACCGCGCAAGCCCAATAGTGCCGCCCCATTATAACGACGATTGTCTACTCGATAACTTAAGCGATTAAGCACCGGTTTGGCAATGACACCTGCAGTCATACTGAGTGCATTGCGTGTGAACTCTTCACGCAGCATGCTCGCCACCATTTTGGCTAAGCCTTCAAGTGACTTCAAGACCACATTACCCACAAAGCCGTCGCACACGACAACGTCTACCGTTCCCTTGCAGATGTCGTCGCCTTCCACATTACCGTAGAAATTCAGCCCACTATTACGCAACAATTCGGCAGCCTGTTTGACGACCTCGTTGCCTTTAATGACTTCTTCGCCAATATTTAGCAAACCGACGGTAGGACGTTCGCGGCCATCAAGCGTACTGGTTAAGGCCGTACCCATAATGGCAAACTGCAACAAATGAGCCGCCGAGCAGTCTACATTGGCGCCCAAATCGAGCATGGTGGTTGCGCCACCCTTCTGATTAGGAATGGATGTGGCAATGGCAGGTCGATCGATACCATCTAGCGTTTTCAGTACATAACGACTGATCGCCATCCAGGCACCGGTATTGCCTGCTGATATGCAGGCGTCGGCCAAACCATCTTTAACGGCTTGAGCCGCTACACGCATGGATGAATTTTTTTTACGCCGCAACGCCACCTCGACCGAATCGTCCATGGTGACGACTTCCGAGGCGTGGAGTATTTCGTACCAATCATCAGAAGGACTGGCCGACTCAGTGAGTTGTTGTTGTATTGCGGCGGTATCGCCCACCAACAAGCACTGGGTATCTGGGTGCTCTTTGGCGAACTGTATTGCTGCAGGGATCGTGACGGCTAAGCCGACATCCCCGCCCATGCAGTCGATAGCGATACGTATTGATTTTTTTGACATCAGGCACGCAGACGTGTTGAATGCGAAGCGCTAAACGGCGAATTAATCGTCGTTTTTAGTTTTCAAAACTTTACGGCCACGGTAGATACCGTTAGGGCTGATGTGGTGACGCAAATGCAATTCACCAGTAGTCGCTTCAACTGCTGTGGAAGGACCTGTCAGTGCATCGTGTGAACGACGCATGCCACGACGCGATGGGCTTTTTTTGTTTTGCTGAACAGCCATGATGACTCCTGTGTACAGGGCTAACCAGAATGCGACTGGCCCCGCAAAAAATAAACAATTAAAAAATGAGCTACTGCTTTTTAAGCTTGCTCAAAACCGCAAACGGATTAGGTTTGTCGGCCTCTGGATCTGGTTCATCGTTGTCAGACACCAGAGCGTCTGGCAACGAAGGACAAACTTCATGACGAGCCACATAAGGCAAGCTCAGAATGACCTCGTCTTCGATTAGTTCGAATAAATCTAAACGTTGTGTGGATAGTATCCGATCTGAGCTTTCAAAGTCTTCTTCGTCGAGTTCGAGCTCGGCTTCTGTGTCGACCAGCTCAAACGTATTTTGCACTTCAATTGGTTGCTTAAATAGCGCTAGGCAGCGCTGACATTCGAGCATGACGTAACCAGTAACGTGCAAGTGAATTAAGCGACGCCCTGTTAGTTCAAGCTCGCCCCGAGCAGACCAACTAAACTGCTGTCCTTGCTGTTGCGGTAACCCCTCGGCAGCCCGTTCGAAAGCAGCAAAATCAATAATGCCTTCTCTACTTTCGCCCAAACGTGCGAATGAAGCAACTTCCAGAAGATATTGCGTAGCACTCACTACGACCTCCGGCATTCCAATAACAAGGAAAACATTAGATAATACAGCGCACAGCGTTAGTCAGTCAAACTATTTACCCAGCCATGCCTACTACCCAAGCACTTATTCTTGCATCAAGCTCGCCATATCGCCGCGATATGTTAAAGCGTCTAGCCTTACCTTTTACCTGCATGAGTACAAATGTTGATGAAACACCACACTCTGCAGAGTCCCCCTTGGCTCTGGCCATGCGTTTAGCAGAAAGCAAAGCCCGCGCAGCCGCCGCTCTGCACCCTCAGGCCGTCGTTATCGGGGCCGATCAGGTGGCGGCCTTAGGTGCGCAGTGTTTAGGTAAACCAGGCGGTTTTGATCAAGCCGTTGCGCAATTACGACTGCTCAGCGGTCAGACCGCTACCTTTCACAGTGCAATTTCCGTGATCTCAGCAAACGGGGTGCACACAACAAGCGTGCCCACCGAATGCACGTTCCGTGAACTTACTGACGACGAAATTATTTACTATCTTCAGCATGACAAGCCTTTTGATACCGCCGGCAGCGCTAAGGCTGAAAGTTTAGGTATAGCCTTGATGCAGTCCATGCGCTCCGACGACCCCACTGCCATTATTGGGCTACCCCTTATTGCGTTGAGCCAATTATTGCGTGAAGCAGGCATGAACCCCCTGCTTGGCCCTAGCGTTTAAGCCCATCGCCCTTTTTTTTCCAAGGATTACGCGTGTCAAACACCGGTTACCTACATCTTATTCCCGTAAGCCTCGGTGAGGCCAACCTTGGCCTGTGGCTGCCAACCAGCGTACAGAGCAAAGCCCAAGCCCTTGATACCTACATTGCAGAAAATGCGAAAACAGCCCGTGCCTTCTTGAAACAAATAGGCACGCTGAAACCCATTCAGGAAATTACAATCCACACCTTAGATAAACGCGGTACCTCGGCACAGCAGTTACGCCAGTGGCTGCAGCCCATCCGCCAAGGTGGAGAAATTGGTTTAGTTTCGGAAGCGGGTTGCCCAGCCGTTGCCGACCCGGGCGCTGCTGTCGTGGCGATGGCTCACGAGCTTGGTATCCAAGTGATGCCCCATGTGGGGCCATCGTCGATTTTGCTTAGCCTTATGGCCAGCGGTCTAGACGGGCAGCAATTTGCTTTTCATGGTTATCCACCTGTTAAAGCCCCCGAGCGTAATAAAACCCTGCAACAATGGGAACTTCAATCGCAACGCCTGCGCCAAACTCAGCTGTGCATCGAAACCCCCTATCGCAACGAAGCACTGTTTACTGCCCTGCTGCAGAACTTAAACAAGAAAACCAGACTTTGCATTGCTCGTTCCTTAACCACCCCCGAGCAGTGGATCCGCACCCTAACTATCGAGCAATGGGCTCAGCAACCGCCCCCTGAACTGTCTAAGCAACCTACTATCTTTTTGTTTCAAGCCTAATTTGTTTAAGGAACCCGTTGCTATGCGCCCTGTTTTTGCTGCTTGCTCACGTCGCTTACGAACCCCTCGTCTTAGCTTGCTACTTTGCATAGCCGCGTTCGTTAGCGCCTGCAGCACTGGCCCAAAAATTGGCAACACCCCCATCGACGAAAGCATTCAGGCTCAAGGGCAAAATAGCCGTGTTCGGCATATCGTGCTGCATTACACCGCTGGTGATACCGCCACTTCTTTAAAAGTGTTAAGCGAGCGCGACGTCAGCAGTCATTACCTAATTACCGATGACTCGCCACCCAAGCTATACCGGTTGGTAGACGAAAACCGCCGTGGATGGCATGCCGGCCTAAGCCGTTGGGGCGAATACACCGACCTCAATACCAGCTCAATTGGTATTGAAATTGTGAATGCAGGCAGGCAGGCCGATGGCACATGGGCACCCTACACCAAAGCACAAATCGACTTAACCATTGAACTATTAAAAGATTTAGTTGCGCGCCATCGCGTCACACCGAGCAATATCGTTGGCCATAGCGATATTGCGCCACAACGCAAAGTCGATCCTGGCCCACTATTCCCTTGGGCACAACTTGCCGAAGCTGGCTTAGGCCGCTGGTATGACGAAAATCTTGCTGTTCACTATCAACAAGACTACGAGCTCCAGGGTATGCCTAGTACTGCCGAGCTACAAAAACAACTTAAAACGCTGGGCTATGACATCGATATCAACGGTGAGCTAGATCGCTCTACCCAAAATGTTGTCGCGGCCTTTCAAATGCGTTATCGCCCGCAGCGTTACGATGGGGTACCCGACCCACAAACCGCAGCCATCCTGAAAGCCCTGCTTCACTCGGCGCGTTAGACCTTCAGTTATCAACTACGCGTTGGGCAAACGGCAATCTTGCCACCAACAAAACAACCAAGATCGCCCCGTATACATACACATCAGCGAAGTCATTCTTACCGCTACGCACCAAATAAAAATGCACCAGCGCAAATATCGCAATAGCGTATATGGAGCGATGTAACGACTTCCACTTGGGCCCCAAGCGGCGCATAGTGGATTGCGTGGAGGTACAGGCTAAGGCAAGCATCAATATCGTGGCTAACGTGCCTAGCGTGATGAACGGTCTGGAAAAAATATCATCCAGCATGGCTTCCCATCGCCAGCTATGCTCCCACAAAGCCCAACCCAACACATGCAAACAGGTGTAGAAAAACGCAAACAAGCCCAACGGGCGGCGCAAACGGATTAAGGACGGTATTGTCAACAAACGCCGCAGAGGGCTAACTGTTAGGGTTGCCCATAGCAGGACCGTAGCCCAGATACCCGAGGAACGAATCAGAAACTCGGCTGGGTTGGCCGTAAGCCCACCCGCAAAGCCCAAGTACAACCAGCGAAACACGGGATAAAAACCCAAAACAAAAACAGCTACTCGCAAGCTACGTAGCTGCCACGCTTTTAGCTGAATGGTCATTAGTAGTATCGCGCCAGGTCCATACCGCTATATAGCCCAGCCACCTCGTCAGCATAGCCATTAAATAGCTCTGTGGCCCGACGCGGAGCGAAGAGACCCGCGCCAATGCGTCGTTCGGTAGCCTGACTCCACCGAGGATGCGCAACCTCGGGGTTTACGTTGGCATAAAAGCCATACTCATGCGGCGCAACCTGTCGCCAACTAGTCATGGGCTGTCGCTCTAAAAGCCGAATCCGAACAATGGATTTTGCTGATTTAAAACCATACTTCCATGGCACGACCACACGCACAGGCGCCCCATTTTGATTCGGCAGCTCGGCTCCATACACCCCTAGGCCCAGCAACGTAAGCGGGTGCATGGCCTCGTCCATACGAAGGCCTTCGGCATAAGGCCAATTTAAAACACGTGAGCTCAAACCGGGCATATGCTCGGGCATGGCTGCCGACTCAAACTGTACATACTTAGCATTCGCGGTGGGCTCAACCTGCTTAAGCAGCACGCTTAAGGAATAGCCCAACCAAGGGATAACCATCGACCAGCCTTCGACGCAGCGCAAACGATACACCCGCTCTTCAATGGCATGCAAACGTCGCAACTCATCAATATCGAAGGTGCGCGGACGCAGCACCTCCCCTTCAATTTGCAGTTGCCAAGGCTCTACCGGCATCGCCGAAGCGTGTGCTTTTGGATCGGTCTTGCCTGTACCAAACTCGTAAAAATTATTATAGGAGGTGACGTCCTCAACGCTGGTTAAGGGCTCTGATGAGGCCCAACGCTCAGGTTTGGTGTGCGCCAAAGACGGCATCGCCTCGGCAGAAGCAGCTTTTGTTACCGACCACGGCGACATCAGTGCCAATGTGCCCGCCCCCATTCCTTGCAACCATAAACGCCGATTACGCCATATACGTTCATCGGTAATTTCAGACGGAGCAATCGTAGAGCGGAATGTCATGAGCTTCACCTTTAACGCTTAGATCAATCGCAACACGGTTTCACGCATCGTGGAAACGCTATCAACCATATAAGTGGGGTCTGCGCTACGCAGCGTTTTAGGATCATGCGCACCGTAGGTCACAGCCAAACTATCCATTCCAGCACTACTGGCCATCACAATGTCATGCGTGGTGTCACCGATCATCAAGACTCGTTCTGGTGACAGCGATAATTCATCCATGATTTCATAAAGCATCAGGGGGTGTGGCTTACCTTGCGTTTCATCTGCACAGCGTGTGGCATCAAAATAATCAGTTAAACGTACATTACTTAAGACGCGATCAAGTCCAACCCGACTTTTACCTGTTGCTACAGATAAGACGATTTGTTCAGCCTTAAGCTCATTCATAAAATCCAATACACCATCAAATAGCTTAATCTCTGGATCGCGCTGAAAAAAATGATGGCGGTAGCGTTCAAGAAATAAGGGCATCTGCTCGGCATCCAGATCGGGCACCGCTCTATACAACGCGCTTTCTAATGACAAGCCAATTACCCAACTCGCCAAGCTCATGCTGGGCACGCTTAGGCCCAGATCAGTACTGGCCATGCGAATAGCAGTGGCAATGGCATGGGTGGAATCCATCACGGTTCCATCCCAATCAAAAATGACCGCGTCGTAACGCTTGCTATTCATGCTTTATTCTCCAAACTGCGTAAAATTGCCTGACATTCGGCTGGGAGCGGCGCTGAAAGCGACAAGAATTCTCCCGTAACAGGGTGCTTCATCGACAACGCGCTAGCGTGTAAAAACATCCGTTTAAAACCTAATTCCGCAAACTCGTCACGTACCGCATCCGAGCCATATTTATCATCGCCCACAATGGCAAACCCTAAATTCGCAAGGTGCACCCGAATTTGATGGGTGCGACCTGTTTTCAAATCGGCTTCCAGCAAACTGAATCGCCCATAGCGTTTCAACAGGTTAATCACCGTATGCGAGGGCTTACCTTCAGGATGCACCTTAACGCGACGCTCACCACTGGCGGTCATCCAGCGCAATAACGGATCACGAATATGCTGACGATCGTTCACCCAGTCGCCCACCACCAGCGCCTGATAAAATTTTTGCACCTTGCCTTCTCTGAACATATCGTGCAGCGGTACCAGCGCACTACGACGTTTCGCAATGATCAGCAAGCCCGACGTATCGCGGTCGAGCCGATGCGCCAGTTCCAAGAAGCGATCTTCGGGGCGAGCCGTGCGCAATTGCTCGATCACCCCAAACGACACCCCACTGCCACCATGCACCGCCACACCATGCGGTTTATTAATAACGAGCAGGTAGACGTCCTCGTACACCACCGGAAAGGTCGCTGGCGGTGCAGGAATGGCCTGTTCGCTACTGGCCATTCGCATTGGCGGGATACGCAATATGTCACCTGGTTGCAAACGGTAGTCGTTTGCCACACGCCCCTTATTTACGCGCACTTGGCCTCCACGTATGGCCTTATAAATATGGCTTTTGGGCACCCCGCGGCACTCGCGGATCAAGTAATTGTCGACACGCTGCCCCGCCAACTCGGGGTGAACCTCGACAAATCGGACACGGGGAAGCTGGTTTTCGGTATCTAATGGTTTGCTCATGCGCGAAAGAGGCATATAATCGCCTCAGCCTATGAAAACTGTGACACCATCAAACGTAGAGATGCAAAGGGTGCGTCTCCGTTCGATGAGAAAGGTCTCATTGTAATACCTGAGTTCCAGTTTTCGGGGTCATTAGGTCGCCGGAGCAAGTCCGTTTGCCTGTACACATGTTGCGTTATGCCTGTGTTTACACATTTACTTGCCATCCGCGTGCGGCACTGAACACCTGCGAAAAAGTCGTCGCTCTTTAGAATTTAGCACCAGACGCGAGCAAAACCCGCGTCTGTTTGTTCCCAGCAAATTACTTACCGTCAACCACTATCGTGAACCTGACCTCCATGCTGATTGAACCGCGCGCTTACCCGCGCTATGTGCCCCCCACGACATTACACGGTGGGCATGGTCTGATTTAACTCAGCCTTCCCTCTGCAGCGAAAAGTGCCCCACACCGAGTGACCCGCGGTCGTGCTCCGATTATCGGTGCGCCATGACTACGGAGAATCACGCTCATGAAAAGAATGTTGTTTAATGCAACGCATCAAGAAGAATTGCGCGTTGCGATTGTCGATGGACAAAAATTAATAGACCTCGATATTGAAACGGCCGGACGCGAACAGCGCAAAGGAAATATCTACAAAGGGGTTATCACTCGAATCGAACCGGGCTTAGAGGCCTGCTTTGTTAGCTACGGCGAAGACCGTCACGGTTTTCTACCTTTTAAAGAAGTGGCTCGCACCTACTTTAAAGAAGGCGTAGATGTTCGTTCAGCGCGCATTCAAGACGCGTTAACTGAAGGCCAAGAACTGATTATTCAGGTCGAAAAAGAAGAACGTGGCAATAAAGGTGCAGCACTAACCACCTTTATTTCACTGGCTGGTCGCTACTTGGTTTTAATGCCCAACAACCCCCGCGGGGGTGGCGTATCACGCCGTGTTGAAGGCGAAGACCGCCAAGAGTTACGCGAAGCTATTGATCAACTGGATATCCCCACCGGCATGAGCATTATTGCTCGTACCGCAGGTATTGGGCGCAGTGTTGAAGAGCTGCAATGGGACTTAAACTATCTGCTGCAATTGTGGTCTGCCATTGATGGCGCCGCTAAAGATAACAGCGCACCCATTCTGATTTATCTGGAATCCAGCCTCGTTATTCGCGCTATTCGCGATTACTTCTCTCAAGAAATTGGCGAAATACTCATCGACACCGATGATATTTATGAGCAAGCCACCGCCTTTATGGGCGTGGTGATGCCAGATAACGTACAGCGAGTAAAACGCTACCGCGACGATATCCCGCTGTTCTCTCGCTTCCAAATCGAAAACCAAATCGAAACGGCCTATTCCCGTACCGTACAGCTGCCCTCCGGTGGTGCCGTAGTCATTGATCACACCGAAGCACTGGTGGCCATCGACGTTAACTCGGCACGCTCTACACGCGGTGCTGACATCGAGGAAACGGCGCTACGCACCAACCTTGAAGCAGCCGACGAGGTGGCGCGTCAACTGCGCTTACGCGACTTAGGCGGGCTAATCGTCATCGACTTCATCGACATGGAAGACAGCAAAAACCAACGTGCTATCGAGCAACGTTTGCGTGATGCGCTGTACCTTGATCGTGCTCGCGTGCAAATGGGCAAAATCTCCCGTTTTGGCCTCATGGAGTTGTCACGTCAACGTTTGCGCCCAGCCTTAAATGAAGGCTCGCACATCACTTGCCCTCGCTGTACCGGCACCGGTGTTATTCGTGACGCCGAATCCAGCGCACTGCATGTCTTGCGTTTGCTGCAAGAAGAAGCCATGAAAGAGGGAACCGCCGCCTTACACGCACAGGTGCCTGTAGACGTCGCAACGTATCTGTTAAACGAGAAACGAGCCGATGTTTCCAAGATTGAGTCACGCTTGAATGTCAGCCTGACCCTAATCCCAAACAAAAATCTAGAAACGCCGCACCACATTATCGAACGGTTGCGTCACGATGACGCCCGCTTAGACGAACTCAAAACCAGTTATCAACAAGTACAGGCAGAAACGCCTACTACACTTACGCCGCATCGCACTCACGAGGTGAAAGCGCGCCCAGAGGCACTGGTTAAAGGTATTACGCCTTCACAGCCTGCGCCTACTCCAGCTAAGCCTGCTACACCTGCTAAAGCGCCGGGTTTATGGCAGCGCATTATGTCCTGGTTTAGCCCCGCAGAAGCACCAGCGGAAGAAAGCAAAAAGCAGCCCGCAACGAACAAAACAAACAATCGTCGTAAACCACGCTCAAACGACGAGCAAAACACGAATCAAGAGCGTACGCAACGTTCACGTCGCCAACCACAACGTGGCGGCGCAAGCGAGCAAAGCGAACAAGCTGGCAACCAAAAAAACACGCCTACTGGGCGCAATCGTCGCCGCACGACACAAAACACCGCTGCGGCAACCCCTAGCGCTGAAAATCGTCAAAACACACAAACCACCGAGCAAAGCGAAGCCTCGACCACACCAACTGGTACCAGTCGCCGTCGCCGTGGTGGCCGTGGCCGACGTCGCGAGCAAAGCAACGTTGAAACCAGCACCAACCAAAGCGATCAAAGCGCGGTTGTAGCTACGGCGACCACAGCCGCGGCCGCAGCGACAGCAGTGGAAGCCGTCGCTCAACGCAATGCCGAAACGCAAGCAAGTGACGTAGATACAAACGAAACAGTCTCCGCAGAGACCACACCAAACGCTGCAACCGATGCTGCACAAGCTACAGCCGACCCCGAGCGTCGCCGCCGTCGTCGTCGTAGCCGTCGCGGTCGTCGTTCTTCAGAAAATGCGGCCGATAACACCGCAAACACAGAGACTGATAACAACGATAGCAGCACAGCTACGAGTTCGTTTGTGGCGCACGAAACCCCAAGCTTTGACGCATCAGTGTTCGATTCTCAGCAAGAAGCTGATGATGCAGCACACGATGCGCCTAAAGCAGAGCCAGTCGTAACAGCGCAGGTAACCGAGCCTACCCAAGCTGAGTCTGCAACCGAGGACTCGACTAGCGTTAAACAGAACCAACCTAAGTCCGTTTCAACGGACGACAGCAACACAACTGCTATCCCATCAGCAGAAGCTGAAGTTATTCAGGTCACCACCGCAGAGCCCACCGAGGCACCTGTAGCGGCTGCTCAGCCTACTGCACAGTCCGACGAGGCCACAGCGGTACGTGAAACACCTGCTACAGCCGTGCTGCCTGTTGCTTCAACAAGCTCACTACAACTGGTCGAAACACGTGCTGATGCTCAACCAAACTTGGATGCCTATCAAGCACCTGAAACCCCAGCGGTACGCCCCACTCGTACCCGCACTAAAGTCGTAATCAATGACGAGCCTTTAGTGCAAATCGAAACGGCAAACGACACCGCAGCTAGCAGTAGCCCTACTGCTGTGGTTGCAACGCAATCCGAGCCAGAGGCAGAACCAACCGCTTCCAATGCAACCGTTGATACGCAAACAACAGCAACGGCAGTGCCCGATACTAAGGCTGAGGTCGAGGTCGAGGTCGAGGCCGAGGTTGAAGTGGAAACTAAAGACGTTGAGGCAGAACCTGATGCTGTTGTAACTTCAAGCTCAGACGCTACCGTAACCACCAGCGAAACCGAGCCTGTTAATCAGCTAAATGATGGGACCAACGTGGTAGCAGCAGACCAAGTCGAAGCTGAATCAGAAGCCGAGCCTGAGGCTGAAGCTGAAACCACTGTTTCATCAGCCCCTGCATCACGCCCAACACTGGTCACCGATGATCTTCAAGCCACCTTAGTGGAAAATGGTTTGGAGTTAGTGGAAACTGATGCCAGTTTGGCTCAAACAGATGGCTATCAGGCGCCTGCCGTGAAACTCGGTCGTCCACGTAAAGCTGCTGTTGTTATTGATTCCACTCCTTTGGAGTTGGTTGAAACAAAGCAGTCGGTGTAATTCACCTCTAAGCTGCCACAAAAAAGCCTCGCTAAGAAATTAGCGAGGCTTTTTATTGTTAGCAACTAAAGCGCCTGTAGCGCTATAGCATGGTGTGCTTAAGCAGACTTTTGATTTAATTGCACGGCTTCAGCAGGCTGACGTGTTAACAACGCCAATAACTGCGCAATCTCCACCTGCATCTCACGGCGATCCACCACCATATCAATAGCGCCTTTTTCCAATAAGAACTCCGCACGTTGGAAACGCTCGGGAAGTTTCTCACGTACAGTTTGCTCAATGACTCGTGGACCGGCAAAACCAATCAATGCATTGGGTTCGGCAATGACCACATCGCCCATAAACGCGAAACTGGCCGACACACCACCCATAGTGGGATCGGTTAACACGCTGATAAAAGGCAACCCAGCTTGCGACAATTGAGCCAGCATGGCATTCGTTTTTGCCATTTGCATCAGCGAGAATAAACTTTCTTGCATGCGCGCCCCACCCGAGGCCGCCACACATATAAACGCAGAACGTGATTCGATGGCTTCTTTAACCCCACGCACAAAGCGCTCGCCCACTACCGAACCCATGGATCCACCCATGAACTCGAACTCAAAGGCTGCAACCACCGCGGGTACCGCCAAAATGGTACCACGCATGACCACCATGGCTTCCGTTTCACCTGTGCTACGAACGGCCTGAGCCACGCGATCGGGGTATTTTTTTGAATCTCTAAACTTGAGCGGATCCATCGGGCGGGTACTAGCACCGATTTCTACTCGTCCATCAGCATCCAATAATGCATCGATACGCGCACGCGCCCCAATACGCATATGATGCGAACATTTGGGACACACATTCAGAGTGGCTTGTAAGTCTTCTTTATAAAGCACTGACTCACAAGAGGGGCATTTCACCCATAAGCCCTCCGGCACCCGACGACTGCTCTCATGGTTGCGGTTAATCATCGGAGGGAGAATTTTTTGGATCCAACTCATGGTGTAATCCTGTTATTTAAGCGCCTTTACTTAAGACACTACCAAAATTTGACGATAAAGGCCCCTTAAAAAAGGGGCACAAACGCATGATTCTATACGGAAAAGCGGTATGCAGGCTAGTTTAAAGCACGCTTAATGCCACCCAGCCATTCCGCAGCCGCCTGAATAGCAGCCTGATCGGAACCAGCTTGCGCATGTGTTTGCTCCATAATTTCAATCAGCTTACTACCAATTACCACCGCATCAGCAACCTCGCTAATGCGTTTGGCACTGTCGGCATCACGGATACCAAAGCCCACCCCAACCGGTATGCTTACATGGCGACGAATTACTTCAAGCTTACTGGCTACGTCATCTGTATTTAAAGCGCCTGAACCGGTGACCCCTTTTAAGGATACATAATAGACATAGCCCCGAGCCACATCAGCGATACGCTTCATGCGCTCTTCGGTTGATGTAGGCGCCAACAAGAAAATGGGGTCTATACCCACTTCCGCTAGCAAGGCGGCAAACTCTACCGACTCTTCAGGTGGGTAATCGACCGTTAACACACCATCGACACCGGCCTCGTGGGCCGCTTTAGCAAAAGCTGCTTGACCCATGGCTTCGATCGGATTGGCATAACCCATTAACACAATCGGGGTACTGTTATCGTTCTCACGAAAGCGCTTAACGGTTTCTAACACTACTTTCAGACTAACCCCACGCGCTACAGCACGTTCGGCAGCACGTTGAATAACCGGACCATCGGCCATGGGGTCGGAAAATGGCACACCCAGCTCGATCACATCGGAACCTGCTTCCACCAGTGCATGCATTAACGGTACGGTGGCGTCGATAGAAGGATCGCCAACGGGAATATACGGAATTAGCGCGGTACGACCGTTAAGGTTGGCAAAAGTTGCCGAGAGCCGAGCATTTGAACATTGAGACATAATAAATTCCATCAAACCTACAGACTTATGCCGCTGTACTCAGCAACCGTATGCATATCTTTGTCGCCACGGCCCGACAAGTTAACCAAAATAATTTTATCTTTAGGCAAATTAGGCGCAATTTGCACTGCATGTGCAATGGCGTGCGACGACTCTAAGGCGGGCATAATGCCTTCAATGCGACAACAATCGTGAAACGCCTTCAATGCTTGTTCATCGGTAATCACGGCATACTGAGCCCGACCACAATCTTTTAACCAAGCGTGTTCTGGCCCTACGCCTGGGTAATCTAAGCCTGCCGATACTGAGTGAGTACTTTGTACTTGCCCCGCCTCGTCTTGCAAAATATACGTGCGGTTACCGTGCAATACACCCACCGCCCCCTTATTTAGGGACGCCGAGTGCTTATCGGTATCCAGCCCCTTACCGCCTGCTTCCACCCCCACTAATTGGGTATCCGCATGGTCAATATAGGGGTAGAAAATACCCATGGCATTCGAACCGCCACCCACCGACGCTACGATGTAATCGGGCTGCCGGCCTGTTTCAGTAGGCATTTGTTCGAGGCACTCTTCACCGATAACCGATTGGAAATCACGCACCATCATGGGGTACGGATGAGGGCCTGCCACGGTGCCGATAATATAGAAGGTGTTTTCCACATTCGTAACCCAGTCGCGCATGGCTTCATTTAACGCGTCTTTAAGGGTTTTAGAACCGGAGTCAACGGGAATAACCGTAGCACCCAACAACTTCATGCGATACACGTTCGACGCCTGACGACGCACGTCTTCGCTACCCATATACACAACGCACTCTAAGCCATAACGAGCCGCTACGGTGGCTGTCGCCACACCGTGCTGCCCCGCACCGGTTTCAGCGATAATACGCGTTTTACCCATGCGTTTAGCCAACAATATTTGACCAATACAGTTATTAATTTTATGTGCACCGGTATGGTTTAAGTCTTCGCGCTTGAACCAAATTTGGGCCCCGCCTAATTCTTCCGACCAACGACGAGCGTGGTAAATCGGTGATGGGCGACCCACAAAATGCTTAAGCTCGTAAGCGAACTCCTGTTGGAAATCAGGGTCGTGCTTAAACTTTTCATAAGCTTCACGCAGCTCGTCCAAAGCATGAACTAGGGTTTCGGCAACAAACGAACCACCGAACCGACCGAAATGACCTTCGTAATCAGGCAGCGTATAGGATTTCAAGGCTTAACTCTCTTTTGAATCGATGCGTGCCAGCTGGACAAAAGCTGGCAACTAAATAAGTATTTTACCAGTTAGCAGGCCACTATTGACGAGAAGCCTCTACCCCCGGTATTTCCTGCAATGCTGTCAGGGCGCGCTGGATTTGTTCGCCGTTTGCGACCTCTATGGTAAAGGTCATTTGGCTGAGTGAACGACGACTTAAGGTATTGACTCCCACTACATTAAGTCGCAGTCGGGCGAACACCTCTGAAATGTCCCGCAGTAAATTGGGACGCTCTTGTGCATTAATGTATAAATCGACACTGTATAAGGCATCACCGGTATCCCCCCAGTCGACCTCAATCGCCCGCTCTGGCTGCTTTAAAACCAAGCCTGCGTACGAACTACAATCGCTACGGTGAATAGATACCCCTCGGCCACGCGTCACAAAACCCACAATAGGATCAGGCGGCGCTGGGCGACAACAACGGGCCAACTGAGTTAGTAAGGAATCTACCCCCACTACCAGCACCCCGCTCTTACCGGTACGCGCAACGCTGGCACTGGCATTGGAATACACCCGTGCTGCTACATCACTGTCGTCGGTTGGCGCTTCGCTTTGCTTAAAGGCTTGATCAACATGACGCAAGCTGAACTCGTCTTTTGCCACCGCCACATACAGATCGTCGGCCCGAGCAAATCCTAACTTTTGGGCTAACGATTCTAGGTTCGTGGCGGTTTTACCCAGTCGTTGCAGCTCTTTCTCGACCATGGTCTGGCCTTGAGAAATACGCTCTTGCAATTCGACCGCATTAAACCAAGCACGAACCTTAGCGCGCGAGCGCGGGCTGGCTAAGAAACCCAACTGTGGGTTTAACCAATCACGTGATGGCCCGCCTGACTTCGCCGCCACAATCTCTACAGTTTGACCTGTTTGCAACTTGGTCAGCAACGGCACCATCTTGCCGTCCACTTTTGCGCCCCGACATCGGTGACCTAAGTCGGTATGCAAGTAGTAGGCAAAATCAACGGGGGTTGCCCCCACGGGCAACTCGATAACCCGAGCTTGCGGCGTGAGCACATAAATATGATCGCTGCCAGTTTGCATGGGCGCGCTGGTTTGCTGGGTGTCAGCTTTATTATCGTCGTCGCCCGTGCCACTGGTACTTTTGTCCCAAGCTAGTAACTGCCGCATCCACGCGATTTTCTGTTCATCAGCCGTTGCCGCTACGGTACCACCGGCCCGACCGGCCTCTTTGTAGCGCCAGTGAGCAGCCATTCCAAATTCAGCAAACTCATGCATTTCTTGCGTACGAATTTGAATTTCAAAGCTGCGGCCTTGATCATCTGCCACCACCGTATGCAATGAGCGATAGCCATTGGGTTTGGGACGTGAAATATAGTCATCAAACTCAGCCGATACCGGCGTCCACATCGCGTGAATAAGCGCTAAAGCACTGTAGCAGCTACGCTCATCCTCAACAATTACGCGCAATGCTCGCAAATCGTATAGCTGATTAAATTGCAGGTCTTTATTACGCATCTTGTTCCAGATGCTATAGATATGCTTAGGTCTACCGTAAACCTGTGCCGAGATGCCCTCGCTTTGCAGCACCTCGCTAAGCTGCTTCTCGACAGCCCGTATAAACGCTTCGCGCTCTACGCGTTTTTCTTCCAGCTGATTTGCAATCTGCTTGTAGGTGGTGGGCTCCAGAAAACGGAAGGCTAAATCTTCCATTTCCCATTTCACCTGCCAAATACCAAGGCGATTCGCCAACGGCGTATACAGTTCCATGGTTTCTTTAGCAAAGGGGCGAGGACACGGCAACTTGCTCTGTACAAACCACCTTAAGGACTGCAAGCGAGACGCCAAGCGCAGCAACACAATGCGCAAATCGACCGCCATAGCCAACAGCATGCGCCGCTTCATTTCTTTTTGATTGCTGCCGGCGACGTCTTGGCTCTCTGTTTGGCCTGTAATCACCCCTAAGCGGTATAGGGCTCGCGTACCTTGCACCAAATTGGACACTTCAGCGCCGAACTCTTTCTGAATCGCAACTAAAGTGAGACCCTGTTTCGGATCGTCGGGTTCAGGCAGTACCGCCAATAAGGCGCTAGCACGAGTGACGGCATCTGAACCTAAGGTTTGCAGAATGGACACCACCTGCGCACAATGGGCATCCAAGGGTTCACCTGTATGCGCCAACTGAGCTTGTAAAGGCTGTGCAACCGCATCGGCCGCCTTCAACACCAACGCTTGTCCGGTTTGGTTCAAATCAGCGCATACTTGCTCGCGCCAGCTGGCATTGAATACCGAGTCGACGTGTAAAGTGTGGGTGCGTGAATCAGCGGAGGACGCAGTCATAAGCGTGGTTATACCCAAAAATCATCTATAGGCCTCAATATACTATTTTATATGGCCCCTCGGTAACCATGCCCCACGCCGATCCGACACAAATAACACACCGAAAAGCGCTATATCCGCAATAGATGAATAGGATATTACAAGCCTTTAGGTGAATATTCGTTAAAATCATTTAATTATTGCGGCAAGGCAGTATGAAACCAATATCCATTCCCCCTTGCCATTGTTGCCTTGTTTTACGCTGGAGCTAAAAAATGACTCACGTCGTGACCGAAAACTGTATCAAATGCAAATTCACAGACTGTGTGGATGTGTGCCC
>DATGRU010000233.1:0-2859 GCA_035303295.1 Paenalcaligenes sp. | reverse complement strand
TGGTGCCCGTCATTTTCCTGAGTAATGGACTGAACTTCTACATCCATTAAGAATTTGACGCCATGACGTTCACACGCTTTTGCTAAACCGCAGGTGTATTTGTGAATGTCGCCCGTGGAGTCTGATGGGGTGTAGAAGCCGCCGTAAAATTTGCCCACTAAAGTGGGTTCAATATCGCTGATTTCTTCTGGCGTTACAGCACGGCGCTCTAAACCGCCGCGGGCTAAGAGTTGGCTAACTTTTAGGCCCGACTCAAAGCCCTTCTTGCTTTGATATACATGCAAAATGCCCCGTTTTTCCAAATCGAAGTCGATATTTTCTTCTTCGGCCCATTTGAAAAAAGGTTCTCGAGCCGCGATGGCTAATTTAGTGGTTTCGATCGTATTGTGTTCGTAATCGCGAATATGTTTTAAGAACTCTGCGAGCCACGTGTATTTATGCAGTGAGGGGGCGGGGTTAAGGAGTAATGGCGCATTTTTTTTGAACATCCACTTTAGGCCTTTGAGGACTGTGGATGTGTTGTTCCACACTTCAGCATTGCAGGCAGAAAGTTGTCCACCATTGGCAAAAGAAGTGTCCATCGCTGGATAGCGGTGGCGATCGAGAACAATGACGTTAAAGCCACTTTTAACGAGGGCGTAGGCGGTGGTAACGCCTGTGATACCTGCACCGATAACAGCTATAGTAGTCATGGTTAATCCAGATAGAAAGGTGAGCAATGCGTCGGTTAACACGCTGCACCCCATCTGTCCGGTTACCTGAGAGCTTGCTCCACATGACGCATGGCGTGCGGTGTGGTCCCCTTCGGTGGGTAATTAAATACCTCTCTCCAGATTGTCTTGCCTGCAAGATCCTTTTGCCTGAGAGTTTCCGGGGTGGTTGCTCCGTCGGCGCCCTGACGTGAAGCAGGGTCTCTTTCTTACAATCAATTGCGACGTTTTGTATCCTAAAAGTTTTGATCTATTTAGGCAAGTCGTGTTTTCACTAGCATCGCTTAGGCCGCAGGGTTTTGATATTGCCTAAAAATGGTATTAAGCTCGTCGATGATTTCATCAGAAAGCTCTACCTCGATACTACGTATATTTTCTTCCAATTGCTTTAAATTTGTGGCACCAATGATGTTGCTACCCAAGAAGGGTTGGCGGTTAACATAGGCTAAGGCCAATGTTGTAGGGCTAAGGTTGTGTTTGCGAGCCAACGCTACGTAGGCTTCGGTCGCTGCTTCACAAAGTACAGTGGTATAGCGCGTGAAACGTTCGTATTTTGTTAAACGTGCCTCGGCAGGACGGGCACCGTTTAAGTACTTGCCTGTAAGCATGCCCATACCCAAGGGTGAGTAAGCCAGTAAATCGACGTTCTCGTGGTGACTGAACTCCGATAAGCCTTGTTCGTAGCTTCGATTCAATAGGTTGTAGGGGTTTTGAATGCTGACGATACGGGTTAAGTTGTGCTGCTCAGACAGCTTTAGAAATTGGCTGACGCCCCAAGGCGTTTCATTCGAGACACCTACATAGCGCACCTTACCTTCACGCACAAAGGCGTCTAAGGTTTCAAGCGTTTCAAGAATCGAGACTGTTTGTTCGTCATTGACCCACGGGTAGGTGAGGGCACCAAACATCATGGTAGTGCGATCGGGCCAATGCAATTGATATAAGTCTAAATAGTCGGTGTTGAGTCGTCGTAAGCTGTCTTCCAGCGCTTGACGTAAATTAGCTTGATCTAATTGCGCCGTGCCATTACGTATGTAACTAGGGCGAGCAGGGTTACGTGAAGGGCCTACTACTTTCGAGGCTAAATAGACGTCATTGCGTTTTTTAGAATCGCGTAGCCATGAGCCGATGTATTGCTCGGTTATACCGTAGGTTTCAGCGCGAGGCGGAACCGGATACATCTCGGCAGTGTCAATAAAATTAACGCCTTGTGATAAGGCGTAGTTGAGCTGTTCATGTGCCTGGGCCTCTGTATTTTGTTCGCCCCATGTCATGGTTCCCAAACCAATAAGGCTAAGTTCAATATCAGTGTGTGCCAGTTTGCGGTATTTCAATGTGCTCGCTCCAATAATGCGCAAGGTAAAACAAAGTAGCCCAGAGCAGAGTTGGGCTAGGCATCTAAGCAGTGTAGTCCGAGAAGCCCTAAGCAGCTAGGGCGTTAACTAAGCGTTCAGGTAATGGGGCTAAGCCTCTGGCTAGGCGCAGACGTTGGCAGTCAGGGTTGGGGATGCCGTCTGGGTTATAGGCCTGATATTCACGACAGACAGAGGGGCGTACCGGATAGATTCCACAACCGATGTTAGGGTGTCCGATGTCACCTTTAAGCCCAATGCATCGCCCGCCGCCGGATTCGGTGCCTTTCATTGCGGCACGTAAGGGGCCAATTTTGCTTGTTAGCGCTATGGGAACCCAACCTCCGGTTTCTCCTTCTAATTCGCCACTGTAAAAAGAAATCCTAAAGTGTGCGCAACAGGCACCACAGGCAAAGCATGGATTGTTATGACTAGGACGACTGGTTGCCTCTGTGTTGGTTGTCTCGGCGAGCGCCTGTAAGTCTTTACTACCGGTAAATCGTATAGCTTCTGTCATTGGTTAATTCCATCAATAACGTGTGTAAAAGACGTACGAGAGATTGGCTTGTGTTTAGTGAGGGTTGTTGGGTCAGAACGAGGCTGTTTTTAGGTTGGTTTTGGCGGCTTGCTCTTGCGGATAAGGTTTTAGGGGGTTATTGGCTAACAGATTGATATATAGCTATGTTTTAATAATTAAGTCAATATTTATTAGTGTTTTATAGTGAAATAAATCAGGAGGCCTAGAGAGCGTCTTAATGTGCCAAGAACGTAGCCATGACGCAGAGAGCAACGCTATA
>DATGRU010000232.1:0-3177 GCA_035303295.1 Paenalcaligenes sp. | reverse complement strand
TTGGCCTCCAACAACTTTCAAGCAAGGAATCGTAATGGGGTGGTTACATTTGTGGGGGCCAGCATTATTGATGGTGGCATTGTTGGCGTTGCAAACGCCTATTACATGGGCTTTAGCTATCGCGGCAGGCGGTTTCTTTTGGCTGAATGTGGAAATGATGCCATTGTCCACCTTTGCTCAACAAATTAGTGAGGGGGCAAATTCGGTTTCGTTGTTGGCATTGCCCTTGTTTGTGCTGGCGGGTTGCATTATGAATGCTGCTGGCATTACTCGGCGTCTTATGGGACTGGCCGAGGTAATGGTGGGCCACATGACCGGTGCTTTGGCGCAAATGTGTACTGTGCTTGGCACCTTGTTGGGGGGGCTGACAGCCTCTGCAAATGCTGATGCAGCAATGTTGGCTAAAACCATTGGACAGGAAATGGTTAAGCACGGGTACGACAGGCCATTTGCAGCGGTTATCACCGCTTCGGCAGCCATTATTACAGCACTTCTGCCCCCTTCTATTGGGCTCATCATCTACGGCTTCCTAACAGAAAGTTCGATTGGTCGGCTGTTCGCTGCAGGTATTGTGCCTGGTTTGATGTTGGCGTTGGGTTTGTTGATCACCACGCATTTTGTGGCACGCCGTCGGGGGTACAAGCCCCAGCGAGAAAAACGGGCCAGCTTTAAGGAAGGCAGCGTGGTGCTACGCGATGGTTTACTGGCATTGTCGGTACCAGTGGTGATTTTTGTGGGCACCCGTTATGGTCTCTTTACCGTAACAGAGTCGGGCGCAATCATTGTGTTGTACGTACTAATGATTGCGATTTATGGCTATCGCGAGATGAAATGGCGCGATCTGCCTAACTTGTTAGCTGAGGCCGTACGAGACGCTAGCGTGGTCATGATGATGATTTGTGCTGCTGCGTCATTTGGTTTTTACCTGACTTGGGAGCAGGTTCCGCAAAATATGTCTGGCTGGTTAACGGAAGTTTCTAACGATCCCTTAACGCTGTTGCTATTAATTAATCTCACCTTACTTTTACTAGGGATGGTAATTGAAGGTTCGGCTGCCCTGATCATTCTTACCCCAATGTTATTACCTGTTATTGAAGCAGCGGGCATTAACAAAGTGCATTTCGGTATAGTCGTGATTACGAATTTAACTATAGGAGGTATGTCACCTCCGGTGGGTGGACTGATGTATATCTCCTCGCAGGTGTTACGAGTACGCATGGGAGAATTTGCTGTCGAGTCTTTGCCGTATTTGTTGATGATGATAGGGCTACTAGTTTTGTTGAGCGTATTTCCACAAATCTCGTTGTGGTTGCCCAATTTGATCTACGGCGTAGAAGGCGCATCCATTTAAGGTGAGAAAAAAAATGACGACATTAAAAGGGATGACTTGGAGTCATCCGCGAGGCGTGGAGCCCTTGCTGGCGTGTAGTAAGCAATGGTTTGAACAAACAGGTGTGCAAATTCAGTGGGATCAACGTTCGTTGCAGGACTTTGAGTCGTATCCCGTGCAGGAGCTGGCAAAGCAGTATGACTTGATTGTGGTCGATCATCCGCACGTAGGACAAATTACGGTAGAAAACTGTTTGTATCCTTTAGATAGCCCAACTTATGCCGAGCAATTAAAAAAAATCGAGATAGGCAGTGTAGGCCAGTCCGTTCCGAGTTACCGATGGCAAGGAAGGCAGTGGGCGCTACCGATAGATGCTGCGGCTCAAGTGCAAGCTTGGCGCCCTGATCGATTGTCGGCCCCAGTAGAAACGTGGCAGGAGATGTTGCGGTTGGCTAGAGATGGAAAAGTAATTTTGCCTCTGCGAGCTCCACACTCGTTGATGACACTCTACACCCTTGCTATTCATGAAGAATGTGCGTTGCTAGATGAGCCTGAAGGCCTATTTAATGAAGTGGCGTTACAACCCGTGATTGAGCAGTTGGCGGAATTGACCAGTCTAGTGCCCGAGTTTTGCTGGGATATGGATCCTATTGCAGTGTACGAGCAGATGGCACAGCTAGATAGTGCATACGAGTGTTCGCCTTATATTTATGGTTATGTGAACTATGCTTACCAAGGCTTTAGACCCGCGCGATTAGGCTTCGCCGATATGCCAGTTAAACGTGAAGGTGATACTCCTAGAGGGTCTGCCTTGGGAGGGACGGGTATCGCAGTATCAGCGTTTAGTGAGCATTTGGATGAGGCGGAGGCTTTTGCTTATTGGGTTGCCTCCGGAGAAGTTCAGCGCAGTTGTTTCGCGTTGAATGGGGGGCAGCCGGGGCATGCTGAGGCATGGGAAGACGAGCTGGTCAATCAACAGAGTGGGGAGTTCTATCGCCTGACTCGCAAAACCTTAGAGCATGCTTGGGTGCGGCCTCGCCACAATGGGTATATGCGCTTTCAGCAACAAAGCTCGGCCATGCTTAATCAGGCTTTAAAGCAGGGCGAACCCGCTAAGCAGATCGCCCAAAAACTAAATACCTTGTATAGGGAAAGCTTTGTGACGGAGGCAACATGAGTCAAGGTAGTGCTTCCAATGAACGACGCTTGCCATTAGAGGGTTTGCTGGTTCTGGACATGAGTCAGTTTTTATCCGGCCCTTCGGCGGCACTGAAGCTTTTGGATATGGGGGCTCGGGTAATTAAGGTAGAGCGTCCCGGTGAGGGTGATATTTGTCGGTCGTTATATTTAACGGATACAGAACTGGGTGGTGACTCTACTTTATTCCATGCAATAAACCGAGGGAAAGAGAGCTTTGCAGCCGACTTGAAAACACAAGAAGGTCGGGCTGAGGTTATGGCGTTGATCGTCCAAGCAGATGTGTTGATTCATAACTTTCGACCCGGAGTAATGGAGCGGCTTGGGCTGGATTTCGCTAGTTTGTGTACTGTAAACCCTAAGCTGATTTATGCTGGCATTTCTGGCTATGGAGAGGAAGGCCCATGGGTAGATCGGCCGGGCCAAGACTTGCTTTCACAAGCGTTATCGGGAGTCATGTGGTTGAATGGAGACCACGAGCAAGGCCCCGTTCCGTTTGGCTTGGCGATTGGTGATTTACTGGCAGGTCATGTGTTAACAGAAGGAGTATTGGCTGCGCTAGTGCAGCGAGGGATAACAGGACAGGGGGCGCAAGTTCAAACCAGCTTGTTGGAAGCGCTGATCGATTTTCAGTTTGAGGTTTTATCCAC
>DATGRU010000231.1:0-3252 GCA_035303295.1 Paenalcaligenes sp. | reverse complement strand
CGAACGCAGCACGCGTCGTTTAGTGCTTACAGAGTTCGGGGAAAGTATTCTGGAATACGCCCGCCGTTTGCAAGATGACACCGAGGCCGCAACAGCTCTGGCCTTGCATCGGCAGCGCACCCCCATGGGCACCTTGCGCGTGTCGTTACCGCCGGAATACACCGAACTTTCAATCGTGCAAGTGCTAACGCAGTTCTCCGGCCTGTATCCCAACGTCAGGCTGGAGCTCGACTTGTCGCCCCGTCGGGTTGATTTGCTGGCAGAGCGTTTTGATGTGGCGGTACGCGTGGCGACGAAGTTGCCGGACGACAGTTCGTTGGTGGCGCGAAGTATCTCCACTTTGCATCATGGTTTATATGCCAGCCCAGCCTATTTAAAGCGTCACGGAACGCCGCAGCGCCCCAGTGATTTAGATGGTCATGTGGGCTTAGCCTTGGTAACCAGCAGTGGTGAGCACCAACTTTGGCGTTTAAGTCGTGGCGATGCTCGTTGGGAAGGTTTACCTCGACAATTGCTGTCGGCGAACTCGATGGGGTTGCAACAAGCCTTGTGTGTACAAGGGCTAGGAATTGTGAGTTTGTCGGATAGTTTCGCAGCCGGTTTGGTGCAAAAGGGGGAGCTTGAGCGGGTGCTACCCGATTGGCGTCTGCCAACGGCAACAGTGTGGTGTGTGACCTCGGGGCGGCGATTGCTACCCCAGCGCACCTTAGCCTTTATCGAGGTATTAAAATCCGTTCTGTCCCCAGACCAGCCTTAATAAATAAGGGTTGAGTAGTCTGAAAACAGAACGGACAGGAGCGACTGGCTAATTAACTTGTCATACGTTTTAAGGTGTCGTCACGTACTACAAAATGGTGGTACAAGGCTGCACAGACGTGGCCAACCACTAACGCAACGAACAGAATGGCAATTGGCGAATGCAGGCTGCCAATGTTGGCCATCCAAGCAATTTCGGCTTCGCTTTCAGCCACTAGCTGGATGCCAAAGGCTTCCAAACCATAGCCGTTGCCGACCATCAACAGTGCGCCTGTAATGGGTACCAGCAACATCACCACATACAGCAGGAAGTGTCCGCCTTTCACTAAGGGGGCGGTTGAGCCCGTATGCTGAGGACGGTTTGGGCTTTGTTTCATGGCCCACAGCACACGAATGAGGGCTAACACCAACAGTGCGACACCAATAGAGATATGCCAAGGAACCAAAGTTTGGCCAATCCAGTGCTCGCCATCATTAATGCGGTCACCCAGTTTTAAAAACTGCCAGATTACTAATAAGGCCATGCCCCAATGCAGCCATCGGGTCAGGCGGCCATATCGATCACGTGTGTCACTCATGGTTGTGTTCTCCTTCTCTTGATCGTAAGGGCCCACGCCATCACTTTGCAGCATGTGCTGTGGATTGTACAGAGGGTCGTTCCTAATTACCTATTACAGAAAAAAGACTTATGCAATCGACTCGACAATGCCACCTTCTACCCGTAGTGCACCATTTCACCTGAGGTATTTAGTGCCTGCTTTGATGTCATAAAGGGTCGCTACAGCGTCCTCAACACGGTCTTGTTAGCGGCCAATGACGACAACGGCTGCGCCAGAATTAGACAGGCCTTTAGCAATTGCCAAACCAATCCCACCTGTAGAACCCGTAACAATCGCGGTTTTACCTGATAGATCAATAATCATGTGAATCTCCTGTTTTCTTCAAAATTTGGGTTGTTGGAAGTAGAATGTAGCTGCTTGCTGTGCGCTGAGAGTCACCTATCACAGGCTCAGGGCTAAATAACCACTACAAAATAAGACCTGGGGCGAGGGACGTGGCACGCGGCATCTCTAGCAGTTACGATCCTTAACGTACTCGCAGACTCATCATTGCCAAGGTGTTTAATTAACTGGCCATGCGCCCTCTTTTTGCTAGGTGAGGTCGAGTGGGCTTAGGCGTGAGCGTTACTGTGAAACTCAAAAGCCGACAAGCTTACTTCCATGACGTGATCGTTAAATGTTTGTTTGCCCCGATCACCTTGGGCTGCACCGGCTGCCACCATCAGTGGTAACAAGTGCTCTTCGGCCCGCTCGGGATGACTTTGTCGTGCAGCGGGAGCCGTAGCCCATTGGCTTAAGCGCGTATTACGCTCTTCGGGCCCGGCGCTAACGGTTTCCACTAACCATTGATCAAACTGTTCGGAAAGTGGACCAAAACGAGGGTCGCCATAGCCTCGCATGTTGTGAAAGCTCATGCCACTGCCCACAATCAGCACACCTTCATCGCGTAACGAAGCAATCGCCTTACCCGCTTCAATGTGCGCGGCAGCGTCCAAGTCGTGACGCAGTGAAAGCTGAATGACGGGAATATCCGCGTCGGGAAACATCAGCTTTAAGGGAATAAACGCACCATGATCCAAACCGCGTTCGGCATCAGCACTACTATTTAACCCATGTTGTTGTAGCAGTTCAGTAATTCGCGCAGCCAGGTCGGGGGCGCCGGGTGAGGGGTAACGCAGCTCATAGGTATGAGCCGGAAACCCGTAATAGTCATAAATTAAATCGGGCTGAGGGTTACTGGTTACGCTAAAGCTCGGGCCAAGCCAATGACCCGAAACCAGCACAATCGCTTTAGGGCGGGCAGGCAGGCGAGCTGCAATACCTTCTAAATAGTTGCGGGTGCGGTCCCAAGCGTCGCGCGGGTTCCAGTCCATAAAAAAACAGGGGCCCGCACCATGGGGAATAAACAAAGTTGGCATGCGGGTCGCGTTGCCGGTGGTTGGTGTCGATGTAGTCATCGTTGCTCCTGTTAAGAAATCCAATGACTACAGTATCGCTTAAGCCGTTTTCTTTGATAATCCCTTAGAATGTAAGATCAGTTCATCGAAAAACGAAGAAATTGCCGTTTAGTGAAGCGTTTATCTTTTATAAATGAAGGAGCTTTTATTTAAGGTAGAAGAACACAGCAAGTGGCTGAGCGTAGCGGTAGCCATTGAATAGAGATCTGCCATCAAATAATGATGGGTTACTCATTCAATTTAGAGTGATTGTCTAGTTGGTGAAGAAACGCTACTCAACATAGAAGGGGTTTGAAAAGCAGAGAGATCGTCGCCCAATGGGGGCGATAGTCGTCATCTCACAGCGAGGCGTCTTTATTGAATGTAGAAGCTGTTATTGAATAACAAGGCACCCCCATCCGGCTTAGAAGCAGCTATTTAATAACGAAGAAAGCGCTATTCAATATAAAGCAGCATTGAAATACAAAGAGAGTCGGGCT
>DATGRU010000230.1:0-8479 GCA_035303295.1 Paenalcaligenes sp. | reverse complement strand
GTCGGTGGCTGTGTGGCCAGCCAAGAAGGCAAGGCCATTGTCGAACGCGCACCCTTTGTTGACGTGGTATTTGGGCCGCAAACTCTACACCGTTTGCCTGAGCTAATCTCTAAACGTCGAGACAGCGGTAAAGCCCAAGTTGATATCAGTTTTCCTGAAATCGAAAAATTCGACAACTTGCCACCTGCTCGCATCGACGGCCCAACCGCCTACGTTTCGATCATGGAAGGGTGCAGCAAGTATTGCAGCTTCTGTGTGGTGCCTTACACCCGAGGTGTGGAAATTTCGCGCCCCTTCGAAGACGTCTTAATCGAGGTGGCCGACTTGGCTGATCAGGGCGTTAAAGAAATCACCCTGTTAGGGCAGAACGTGAATGCGTACCGTGGCCCCATCAGCGATAGCGACGAAATTGCCGACTTCGCCATGCTTTTAGAGTATGTGCACGATGTGCCCGGCATTGAACGCATTCGTTACACCACCTCGCACCCTAAAGAAATGACCACGCGCCTGATTGAAGCGCATGGCAAACTGCCTAAGCTGGTGCCTTTTCTGCATTTGCCCGTCCAAGCAGGTAGTGACACGGTACTTGCGGCCATGAAACGCGGGTATACAGGGCTAGAGTTCAAGTCCATTGTGCGACGTTTGCGTGCTGCCCGTCCGGGTATGACGCTGTCGTCCGACTTTATCGTGGGTTTCCCCGGTGAAACTGAAGCCGACTTTGAAAAAACCTTACAGTTAATTCGTGATGTAGGCTTTGATACCTCATTCTCGTTTGTGTATTCACGCCGTCCCGGCACGCCAGCTGCTGATCTAGCGGATGACACCACTAAAGAAGAAAAGTTTGCACGCTTACATCGCCTGCAGGCCTTAATTAACGAACAAGCCGATGCCATTAGCCAATCTATGGTGGGCACTGAGCAACGCGTATTGGTTGAACGCTTATCGCGCCGTGACGACACCGAATTAATGGGCCGTACCGAAAACAACCGAATCGTTAACTTCCCGGCAAACCCTCGACTCATCGGCCAAATGGTTAATGTGCGCATTACGCAAGCTCTAACCAACACGCTACGCGGCGAAATCATCACAACTGAAAGCACCAGTACAGCCTTATGACCTCAACCGAGCCCACATCCCTGCGTACCGTTCATCTGGATGGTGACAACACCAATCTAGCTAACTTTTGTGGGCCGCTTGACGAAAATCTGCGCCAGATCGCTAATGCCTTTGATGCCGAGCTACGACGACGAGGTAACCATATTACCGTCGAGGGGCCAGAGGCCGATCAGGCCGCTGAGGCCATCCAATGGTTTTATGATCGTGCGGTGCATATCGCCCTTAGTGTTGACGACGTACAGTTAGGCTTAGTCGAGCTCAAAGCACGACACGAAGCCAAAGAACGCAAGGCTGCGGCCAAGCAACAAACGGCTAACACATCCACCGACGATCAGCCATCCCCTGCCCCGGTGTTAAACGAAGGCGAGCTCACACTACGTACTCGCCGTCGGGATTTGCGCCCGCGCACTGAACGCCAACGCGCCTACCTTAGCCATATTCTGAATCACGATATCAGTTTTGGGGTCGGCCCTGCTGGAACGGGGAAAACCTTTCTTGCGGTAGCCTGTGCCATTGATGCACTTGAGCGCGAATCGGTGCAGCGCATTGTGCTAACCCGCCCTGCTGTCGAGGCAGGGGAACGCTTGGGCTTTCTACCCGGCGATCTAGCGCAAAAAATCGACCCTTATCTGCGGCCTTTATACGATGCCTTGTACGACTTAATGGGCTACGACAAAGTGCAGAAGTTATTCGAGAAACAAATTATCGAAATCGCACCCTTAGCCTACATGCGGGGGCGCACACTGAATCACAGCTTTGTCATTCTGGACGAAGCACAGAACACCACCGTAGAGCAAATGAAGATGCTGCTAACGCGCATTGGTTTTGGCAGCAAAGCGGTCATCACAGGTGACCCGACTCAAGTCGACTTGCCCAAAGGCCAGCGTAGTGGCTTAGCCCATTCCTTACAGGTATTAGAAAAAGTCCCTGGTATTGCGATTAGCCGCCTGACCAGCAAAGACGTCGTACGCCACCCCTTAGTAGGCCGTATCATTGAAGCCTACGAGAAACACAATAATGAAGCCTGAACTCCACCTTGATTTGCAGTACGCCTGCGAAGCCAACCCCCAGCTAACTGAAGCGAGAGTACAGAACTGGGCGCAGCAAGCGGTTGATGCAGTAACCGATATTTATCAGGAAGCCGAGCACCCACTTCCTTATCAGCAACTTGAGCTAACCATACGCTTTGTTGATGAACAAGAAGTGCAGCAACTTAATCTGCAATACCGGCAAAAAGATAGCCCAACGAATGTATTAACCTTTGAGTACGGCGTGGACGAACACGCTACTTTGCATGGCGACATTATTATTTGCTGTGCGGTACTCGAACGTGAAGCACAAGAACAAGCCAAGCCTTTTCTGCACCATGCCGCGCACCTTACAATACATGGCGTATTGCACGCTTTAGGCTATGATCATATAGAACCGGATGACATGGAAGAAATGGAAGAACTCGAAATTGAGATTCTTCATGCTATGGACATCCCTAACCCTTACATCACGAAATAGAGCATATAGCTGACACCTTTTTCGGTTATGCTAAATGTTTAAACTTTTCGTCCACCGGACATGGCTGATCCCAATTCATTAGACCCCGAGCCTCGAAAGAAGCGATTTTCACGCCTTAGCGGGCTGTTTAAACGACGCCCCGAGCCTGAAGATCGCGAAGACATCAAAGTTCTCTTAGAATGTGCCCACCAACGAGACGTCATTGATACCGAAGCGTATACCATGATTTCTGGCGCACTGGATGTATCCAACAAAACGGTTGCTGACATCATGGTGCCCCGCTCCAGAATTGACGCGCTGGACATCTCTAAACCCTTAGCAGAACTACTTCCTGCCATTATCGAAACCGGCCGTTCACGTTTTCCTGTTTACGAAGAAGACCGTGACAACATTGTCGGTATCTTGCTAGCAAAAGACCTGTTGCTCTCTATTGCCAACCCGTCTATCGACTTACGCCCCTTAGTGCGCCCGGCTGTTTTCATCCCCGAAACCAAGCGTCTGAATGTGTTGCTGCACGAGTTCCGTAGCAGCCGCAACCACATCGCCATTGTGATCGACGAGCACGGCAACACCGCTGGCCTGATCACCATGGAGGACGTGCTAGAGCAAATTGTTGGCGATATTGAAGACGAGTTCGATGAAGACACCGAACAAACCATTTTCCAAGCCGGTAATAACGGCTGGCGGGTCATGGCCATAACCGAAATTGCCGATTTCAACGAGGCATTCGACACTGAACTATCCGATAGTGATTACGACACCGTAGGTGGCTGGCTGGCCTTTGAACTCGGTCACATGCCTCGTCGGGGCGACACTCTAAGCCGCCAAGGTATGATTTTCACTGTAGTCAAAGCCGACGCCAAACGCCCGTTGTGGCTGCACGTACAACGTGACCACTCACCCGCTTTCGACAACGCACGTAGCGAATGAACAGCTCCACATCGCCTAACCCCATCCTGCCTCGCAGCAAACTCAACTTTTTGCTGCTGTTCGTAGGGGCAGCGCACGCTCTTTGTTTTGCGCCGGGGCCACTGCCGGTGTTTGCCCTGCCCTTTTTGCAGCTTGCCACACTGGCCATTTTTATTGGCTGTGCCTTTACGGCACCGAATCACCGCCAAGCCTGTTTAAGTGCTATTTGCTTTGGCTTTGGTTACTTTGCTACGGGCGTGTACTGGCTCTACACCAGTATGCATGTGTACGGCGAGATGCCTGCCATCTTGTCAGCACTGGCAGTTGCGCTTGGCGCGCTCGTTCTGTCGCTCTTTATTGTGCTGGCAACATGGCTGATGCGGTTAATCCTCGTGCGGCCACAGCAACTAAATTGGCGGGCACAACTACTGGGTGCTGCGGCTATCGCGTCGGTATGGACATTAACTGAATGGCTACGCGGCACCTTATTCACCGGTTTTCCTTGGCTACATATAGGCTACGCACATGTAGACAGTATGTTCGCGGGCTGGGCTCCGATCGCTGGCGTCTACAGCCTAAGCTGGTTTGCTGCATTTAGTGCAGGGGCAATTAGCCTGTACGCCATTAATAGCGAACAACGCGAGCACGGCATCAGTGCTGCCGCCATTGCTGTATCGCTGTTATTTGGTGCAGCCGGCATTGCGCTTTCCCATATTAAGTGGGTAGATGCGCACGGCGAGCCCATCATCGTCAGGCTGGTACAGGGCAATGTAGCGCAATCTGTAAAATTTGACCCTGCGCACCTGCAAGAAGGAATACAAAATTACCAGGAGTTAAGTGCCCTACCAGCCAAAGAAGCGGGTTCAGAGCCAGAAATAATTGTACTTCCTGAAACGGTGATACCCTTATTTCAGCAGCGCATTGCGCCACAAATTTGGCAACAATGGATCGACATTGCTCACCAACAAAATGCTCAGCTGCTAATGGGCGCACCCCTGCAAAATCTGGATCAGCCCTCCCACTACACCAACAGTGTAATCGTCATTGATGGCGAGTCGACGCCCGACGGCATTATGAATCTTGATCTGGCCTACCGCTATGACAAGACGCATTTAGTGCCATTTGGTGAGTTCATTCCAAACGGTTTTCGTTGGTTCGTCGACATGATGCACATCCCCCTAGGTGATTTCACCCGAGGCTCTGTCTACCAACAAAGCTTTGCCATGGCGGGGCAGCGCATCGCACCCAACATCTGTTACGAAGACGTGTTTGGTGAAGAGATTATCCGTGCAGTGCAGCCTACAACCACTGATGCGGGGGCCACAATCTTAATTAATCTTAGCAACCTAGCCTGGTTCGGCGACTCGTGGGCACTACGCCAACACTTGCAAATGTCGCGCATGCGCGCCATTGAAACGGCTCGCCCCATGCTGCGTGCAACCAACACAGGCATGACCGCCGCAATTACTCACCGGGGAGAGATTCAGGGTTTATTACCAGCGCATCAACGAGGCGTACTTGATGTAGAAGTTCAAGGTACTACCGGACTTACTGCGTATGCTCGCTGGGGTAATATCCCTATTCTGCTGTGGTCGCTATTGCTGTGTGTGTGGGCCTTCATACGATTCAGAGCTCGCTCAGCCCAACACTAACGCCTCATCTATTTACGACGATACAGGGCGCTTAACAGTAAGGCTGCCCTGCTTTGTTTCCTGCATCCACGTCATGAACTCTTCAACGGGTAAAGGCGGGCTCACCACGTAACCTTGTATCCAGTCACACCGCATGGTTTGCAATAGCCCTAATTGTTCGAAATTACTTACGCCTTCAGCAACCACCCGCAAACCTAATTTATGAGCCATGATAATCATGGCCTCACACAGCACCACACAACTCGGCTCATGCATTAACTTAGTCATGAACTGCTGATCGATTTTCACATAGTCAATGGGATAACGCTGTAAATGCGTGAGTGATGACATTCCAGCCCCAAAACCATCAAGCGCAATATGAAATCCTGCCTCCCGCAACGCCATTAAAGTCTGGCTGCTACGTGGATCGATGCCAACTAGTAACTGTTCGTTGATTTCAAGAATAATCGATGATGCACTCACCTTATGTTGACGCAGATACTCAACCCAATCGTTCACATTCAGGTTATGCGCGGCAAACTGCACAGGCGATAAATTCAAACTGATACTGTAGTTTCTACCTTCTCGCTTCCATTCGGCTGCTTGCTGCACTACGGTTTCAAAAACCCAATTGCCAATGTCTACAATTAAGCCCGTTTCTTCCGCAAATGCTAAAAATTCTGAAGGCGGAGTCAGGCCCAAGGTTGGATGATTCCAACGCAGCAATGCCTCAACCCCCGTTACTTTGCCAGTGGCCAAATTCAGTATGGGTTGATAATGCAGACAAAACTGCTGTTGTTGAATGGCAGTTTTCATTTCGCGCAGAAACTGAGCGCGCGCATGCACCGCCTGCCCCATCGCCGGTAAAAAGAAACAATACTGATTGCGCCCGCTATCTTTAGCCGCGTACATCGCCATATCAGCATGTTTCAGCAGATCTTCCGCACTGCTTCCATCTTGAGGATAAAACGTGATACCTAAGCTAGCGGAAACCGTAAGGGACTCACCCTCAAGAAGATAAGGCTTAGCCACCGCGGACAGAATTTGCGTACAAATGCGATCAAGTACAGCCGTATCAGGCACTTGAGGGAGAATAATCGTGAACTCGTCCCCTCCGACTCGTGCAACGGTATCGGTAGTACGCACACACGACAGTAATCGCTGCCCCACTTCTTTTAATAATTGGTCGCCTACACTGTGCCCGTGCGTATCGTTAACTTCTTTAAATAAATCCAAATCCAAAAAAATCAACGCGAAGCTGCCGCCGCTCTGATCGGCTTCGTCCATTGCCATCTGCAGACGCTCTTGGAAGTACTGCCGATTAGGTAAGCCCGTAAGAAAGTCGTGGTTAGCCTGACGCAAAATCAAGGCTTCTCGTTTTTTTATGTTGAGTAATATCTGAGAACAAGCCAATGCGGCGATAAACAGTGCCGTCAGCGTTCCAAATTGTGCTGATGTGCAAACGCTCGGCATACTCTTCACCATTCTTGCGCCGGTTCCAAATATCACCTTCCCACTGCCCTGTTTGCGATAAGGCTTGCCACATCTGTTTATAAAAATCAGGACTTTGTCGAGAAGAAGACAAGGCACTCATATTACGGCCTTTCATTTCCTCTAAGCTGTAGCCGGTAATATCACCAAATGCCGGGTTTGCATCCACCACAATGCCCTGTTTATCGGTTACCACAATCGCTTGTGCACTATGCTCGTACACTAAGCGGGCCAACTGTACCGAGCTATCTTGCTGACCGCAGACCCCAGCACGTTGCACCACGATAAAGCGTAAGCATTTTCCCTTGATGCAAGCCTGCGTACCGCTTACCCCTACATCAAGCGCTTCGCCATGACGAGTTTGCAGGGTAGTTTGATACGCAAAGCGTTGTGGTTGCTCGGTATCCTCTTCTGCTTGAGGCAAGGGCGGTAGGCTATCACTTGGAGACGCAAGCAAATCCGTAACCGCATAACCACTTAAGCTTTCTACGTCGTAGCCTACTAATTGAGCAAAACCCTGATTGGCATAGCAAATTTTGCCATCTTGCGTGACACAGATTCCAACTAAAAGCGTATCGGCCAAACGTCTGTACATAAAATAAGGCGCTAATCAGTTCTGCTATAAAAAGTTGACACTTCACAATCAGGGAGCACGATGAACGTACATAACGTCGAGTAACTGCTTGGATTGGCAAGCACAAATCGACTCCAAAAGCGACAAATAGAAGCCAAATGTTACTTAAGAAATCATATCACCAACTTGATACTGAACAGTCTTTTGAATCTTTAATTATTGTCAGCCGTACGAAAATGCAGGCTTTAAGCTTGTCGAAGTCACTGTTAAATAGCTAATAAGGGTTAAACCCTACACAAACCCAATACATTTGCCTATAATGCCGCAGTGCATAGCGATGCAGCTCGCGCACTTTCAAGCCGCATCAACTTTTTTTCATCTTTTTGAATAAAAGACTTGCACAAACTGAAAATAAGGTGCATAATCTCTTTTCTTTGTTGTTGAGCACTTATCTAAGTCTCAATTAAACGGGGGTATAGCTCAGCTGGGAGAGCGCTTGCATGGCATGCAAGAGGTCAGCGGTTCGATCCCGCTTACCTCCACCAAAACAAAGATTGCTAAAAAAGCTTGACAGTAAAAAATCAACCTGTTATAATTTTTAGCTTAAACGGTTTAAGTCCTGTCCCCATCGTCTAGAGGCCTAGGACATCGCCCTTTCACGGCGGCAACCGGGGTTCGAATCCCCGTGGGGACGCCAAAGCTTTGCTTTGGCAAGATTTAAACAACTACTGCTGGAGTGGTAGTTCAGTTGGTTAGAATACCGGCCTGTCACGCCGGGGGTCGCGGGTTCGAGTCCCGTCCACTCCGCCAAGAATACCAAAAGCCTGATCATGTAAAAATGATCAGGCTTTTATTTTGCCCGTCTCTCGTTGCAAAACCATGACAAAGACTCGTCATCGTTTAAACGCAGCGCCTCTCTGTTGGTTCTTCAGCACATCTCCCTTGGGTTTAGCGCTCATCCAACGCTCTCTTGATTCGTATCAAATACCCGACCTTAATACTCAAGTATAAACAGCGGACGTACGTTGTATTGATAAACAACGACTGTTCTCATAGAAGAGGCTAATTATGGGTGAATATCGCAAACTCTGGTGGACGCTAATCACAATTTTACTTGTGACCTTTGCGATCCTTGGGTTCTCAGGGAAAGAAATTTATAAACACGCACCACCGATTCCGGAACAGGTGGTCAGCGCGTCACAACAGGTCCTGATGACTAAACAGGACATATTAGATGGACAGACCGCTT
>DATGRU010000229.1:0-3021 GCA_035303295.1 Paenalcaligenes sp. | reverse complement strand
AGATTTACCCGATTTTGACCCCGAAACGTCTGGCTTAGAAACAGCCCAGCGCGTTCTAAATGCTCAGCTTCAGTGGGACCATGCTGTATTTATGGCCTCCGACACGTGTCCAGAACAACCCTCTGAACCCATGCAAAGCGTGTCCATCGCATTAGAGCTGGACGATTTAAATCGCTCGACTGATATTTATGAAGCCTTTGCCACCGATGGTGAAGTCATCATGCCATGGGCCCCCACCTTCTGGGCTGAAGGCTTTGGGATGGTTAAGGACAAGTTCGGCGTAACGTGGATGATCAACCACCACATTAAAGCAGCGTTCACCTAACCCTACGTAGGCACACCCGATGACGCTACTTATTTTCGGCTTAATGCTCTTTCTGGGTATCCATTCGGTGCAAATTATCAACCCCAGAATCCGTGCCCGCACCATTGAGAAAGGAGGCAGTCTGGGTGCATGGATGTGGCCTTATACCGCCATTGCCGCCACCGGTTTGTTATGCATTATTTTTGGCTATGGGCTAGCCCGACCACAAGCCTCTTTACTTTACTCGCCAAGCCCAGCGCTACAGCATGTGGCGCTGTTACTGATGCTGCCGGTGTTTCCGCTGCTTATCGCTACCTATCTGCGTGGGTACATTCGCACTGTATTGCAACACCCTATGCTCATCGCCACCCTGTTTTGGGCGCTGGCTCACCTACTGGCTAATGGTGGCTGGGCCGATGTGCTGTTATTTGGTGCTTTTCTACTCTGGGCTATTGCTGATTGGCTTTCACTGCGTCGACGACAAAGCACAGAATCACGCTCGTCCACCAACGTAACAAGCTGGCATCGCAATGACCTAATCGCCATTTTTGCAGGCCTGCTGTTGTATGGCTTGTTCATCATCGACCTACACGCCAGATTTTTTGGCGCGTGGCCGATTGCGGCATTGGCCAGATAAAAAACCTGCTAGTTCTCTCTTCCCTTTAATGGACGCAGCGTACAATCTGTTTACGCCGTGTCCATTTTTTTGATCCTGTTCATGTCCCCCTACCTTCCCCTTAGCATTGCCATTGTGGCTGAAGTCATTGCTACCACTGCCCTAAAATCATCCGAGGGCTTTACGCGCTTGGTGCCCACACTTGTCGTGATTGTGGGTTACGGTTTGGCCTTTTATTGCTTATCGCTGACTCTCAAACACATCCCCACCGGCATTGCCTACGCCATTTGGTCGGGGGTGGGGATTGTGCTCATTTCATTGATCGGGTGGATAGTGCATAAACAAGTGCTTGATTTACCCGCCCTTATTGGCATGGGGTTAATTATTGCGGGGGTCGTGGTAATTAATGTGTTCTCTAAAAGTATTGCTGGCTGAGCCTACATGTAGCTTAACGCTATAAAATCCTTCATCAAACTGGCATACTAATCGGATAGCATGAAGCCTATTTCCCGCCTGCTTCGAGGATGCCATGAACCACGCTAATACGCTGCAGCGATACCACGATGTCATTGCTTTCTGGTTTCCCGATGACAACATCAACACCATGGATGCACAGCAACATCGCCACTACTGGCGATGGCGGTTACTGGGCGGGGCCGATGAGGAAATTGTGTCGCGCTTCACCAAATTAAGTGCTCACGCCGCCGCCGGCCATTGTCAGCAATGGGTTACTGAATCGTACGGACGCCTAGCCTTAATTATTGTGTTGGATCAGTTTTCTCGCAGTGTTTGGCGGGGCACCGTTAACGCATATGCCCAAGACGAAGAAGCCTTGCGCCTATGCTTAGATGGTTTAAATAACGGGCATTACGACCTATTAGCCACCCCTTGGCACAAAATCGCTTTTACCCAACCGCTAGGGCACTGCGAAGGCCCCGATCATCTAGAGCGCATGGACTTGCTAATCCGCTTACGCGAAGGCTTATTAGCCGACGTCCCCCAACACTTAATGGGTATTTACGACACTTTAGTGCAGCAAGCACGGGATGTAAGGCAAGTTATCGCTACCTTTGGGCGTCATCCACACCGAAATCATGTACTGGGTCGCCCTTCCACTCGGGCCGAAGAAGCCTATATCGCTGAGCAGCGGTTTCCCCATGTGCGAGTATTTAGTGGTGACGATTCTGTGTCGTAATAAGTCAACGTGGGCATTTTAGAGTTTCAAACGCACTAACGCACCATTGCCGAGGCTTTGTCGCGCTAACCCCCCCTGACGGTTTTCCAGCACCAACTTTAATCCTCCTAACCACGCCCCATGGCCAAATGCCAGTACTGGACCGTCTGCTGCTTTAACGCGGTCTCGTACGCGGCAGATCCGTGCTGTGAACTCCTCATACGGCTCTCCCAGTGGCAACGTGTGCACAGCGGTAGACCATCCCCCGGGATGCGCAAGCTCAAGCTCATCCCACGTGCGCCCTTCCCACTGCCCAAATGCAATTTCTGCCAGATCGGGATCGGGTTCGGCATCGGGGAACCCGTGTAGCGCTGCGGTTTGCCGCGCTCGGCCTAAAGGTGAAGTCAGCACTAAAGCAAAGCGCTGATCGGCCAAAATCTTGCGATTGTTCTCTAAAGTGGCGAGATCTTCGGTGCATAGTGGGTCATCTAGTGCAATATCACGTTGGCCTTGTAAGCGACCTGCTGCATTCCACGGAGTACGAAAATGACGGATAAACCAAAATTCAGCCATAACTACCTATTCAGCCAACAGCGGTGCGCTAAGGCTATCAATTTTTAAAAATACGGAAGCACCCTCATCATAAGGCGGGGTATCGGTAGCATGCAGTGTATCAACAGTAATCTGCCCATCAGGCGTATCAACCAAATAACGGATCTGACTACCCAGAAATTCCCGATGCGCCACAGTAGCCTCCATATCACCCTGCGAAGCAGACAAATGGATGTTTTGCGGGCGCAGCACGATGCGGTTAGCATTCGGCACCGAACTGGCCACCTGCAAACGCTGTCCACCCGCTGTCACAAACTCGCCATTTTGCAACGCACCCTGAACAATATTGGCCGTACCCAAGAACCCTGCTACAAA
>DATGRU010000228.1:0-2149 GCA_035303295.1 Paenalcaligenes sp. | reverse complement strand
AAGGCACAACCAGTTCGCAAATTGAAATTCTGGAAGCCCCCGAGCGGGTGGAAGAAATCTCGCGTATGCTGGGGGGCATCGAAATAACGGAAACTACTCGCCAGCACGCGCGGGAAATGTTGCAACGTTAATTAAATTCGTGGTAACGGCTAACCCACAATAAAATAAAGGTGACGACAGTTGTTACTGTCGCCACCTTTATTTATGAACCTCAGCAAAGGCTAACTTAGCGAGCTGGAGGTTTGGGAGTCAGTCGAGTACCCGCACTGACCCGGTTTGAGCTAATGCACTCTTCGCAAATGCCGTATAGCACCAAGGTATGGCTTTCAAGCTCGAAACCTAGATCTTCCGCTATTTTATACTGGCGTTTTTCGATTTCAGGATCGGAAAACTCCACTACTTTGGTGCAATTTGTGCAAATAAAGTGATCATGATGATCGCCATCGTTGAGTTCGAAGACGGCCTTTCCACCATCGAACTGGCTACGCATTAAGATACCGGCTTGCTCAAACTGTGTAAGCACCCGATAAACAGTAGCTAAACCGATGTCCACATCCTCGGCAATAAGCAAACGATACACATCTTCAGCGCTTAAATGGCGCATTTCTTGGGTATCATCGTTACGACGGAAGACGTCGAGAATTTTGAGGCGTGGGAAAGTCGCCTTAAGCCCCATGTTTTTCAGTTCGTTCTGATCTTTCATAGCTAAAATTATACACCTGAAAGGGTTAGGGCTCGTGGCCCATCAGGAAAAACCCAACGGATTCCGAGACAGAATTCGCAGCACATTATGCGCCGAGGTCGAATCCCTTATATGATAACGTTTTTAGTTTAACAGGGTCATGGCAAGCAGATGAACGCAAAAAAACCTATTTTTGGCCTGCGCATGGGTTTGGCACTATGCCTAAGCACCGTACTGCTCAGCGGGTGTGGCGGCACCAAATGGGGCTTCCCCTACAAAGCCGATGTACAGCAAGGCAATTGGATCACGGCGCAAGAAGTCGCCCAGCTCCAACCCGGCATGACACGCGAACAAGTGCGCTACGTACTGGGCACACCCACATTACAAGATATTTTTCACGCTGACCGCTGGGAATACCCCTACTACAACAAGCCGGGTTATGGCGATGAAGAACTACGTTTATTCACCGTCTGGTTTGAAGGTGACACGCTCGTTCGTTGGGAAGGTAGCGCCCAGCCAACGCATCAACCGTTTCAGGAAGGTTCTGTAGCGCCCGATGCGCGCACTGTCGAGCCGACCCTGCGTGACACCGATGCAAACACTGGCATTGAAGCCTTACCCATCAATCAACCACAGCCCAACAGTGGTGTACACGATAGCTCTCATCAACCCGAGCCTCTACGTTAATAGGAAGTTTACATTATGCGTATAGCGATTAGCGGCGCGAATGGCCGCATGGGCCGCATGCTGATTGAAGCCGTACTCAATCAACCCGACTTACAACTTAGTGCGGCGCTCGATCGCGCCGACTCTAACGCCATTGGTACCGACGCAGGTGCTTTTTTAGGGCGTGAAACCGGTGTATTAATTAGCGACGACCTTAGCGTACTGGCTAACGCCGATTGTTTAATCGACTTCACCCGCCCCGAAGCCACCATGATGTATGTCGATGCTTGCGTGCAACACAACACGCAATGCATTATTGGCACCACTGGCTTAAGCGAGAACGATAAATTCCACATTCAACAGGCGGCTGAACAAATTGCAATCGTTTTTGCGCCAAATATGAGTGTGGGGGTTAATGCCACACTGCGCTTAATTGAAATGGCAGCAAAACTGCTGAACTCTGGTTTTGATGTGGAAGTCTTCGAAGCCCACCACCGCAATAAAGTAGACGCACCTTCAGGCACTGCCTTAATTATGGGCGAAACCGTGGCCAAGGCGTGGAACAAAGACTTAAACGATATCGCCGATTGGGCTCGCCATGGTGAAACAGGCGTCCGCGAAACCGGTAATATTGGTTTTTCAGTGGTTCGAGGCGGCGATATTATTGGTGACCATACCGTGTATTTTTGCGGCGAAGGCGAGCGTATTGAAATTACCCATCGCTCGAACAGTCGCAGCACCTATGCACAAGGCAGTATGCGCGCCGTACGTTTTTTAGCTGATAAAAGCACAGGCTTATAT
>DATGRU010000227.1:0-4247 GCA_035303295.1 Paenalcaligenes sp. | reverse complement strand
GCTAAACCAAGAGCGGATTGCCACCACCGGCCTGCAGATTTTTGCCGTTGTCGTCTTACATAATGGCTTGGGTCTACTGCTGGGATACCTGTTGGCTAAGCTCTCTGGGCTAACTGTTGCTCAGCGTAAAACCTTGTCTATTGAAATTGGCATGCAGAACTCTGGCTTAGGCGTAGCGCTGGCTACAGCACACTTCAGCCCTCTGGCTGCTGTTCCAAGCGCCATTTTCAGCGTCTGGCATAACATTAGTGGCCCTATTATTGCCACGTTCTACCAACGCATGAAAAACGACTAACTAAAACAGTACGCTACTTGAACTTACACCCCAAACGCTAGATTTCAATCCAAGCTTTGGGGTGTTTTTTATGAGAATACAATAGCCATGAACAACAAGCGCTTCTCTTCTAAGTATTACGGGTTCGACTGGTCAGAACAAAATTTCGCTGACGCTGCCGCTTTAGGGGCCGCCCGATGTGAAGCCAACATAATGCCGCCCACGATCAACACAAACGATGCCGCGTGATAAAGACGTGGCACGTCACCCAAAAACAAGACAGACAATACCGCAGCGAATAAGGGCACTAAATTATTAAAGAAGCCCGCTTTGGCAGGGCCTACCCGTTTTAATGCATAGCCCCAGCAACACAACGCAACAATACCTGGCCCCAACGCCACATACAGTAAAGCCACCAATAAGCTGCTGTCCCATTGGATGTGCCAATCCGTTAAGAGCCATTCGCCCCCAGCGAACACCGCCGAAAGCATTAAACCCAACGACACTTGAGCCATGAGCATTGTGGTCCAATTCCGTGCTACATCAGGACTGTCTTTTTTAGAGGCCAGCACCCAGCCATATAACGACCACGAAATGGTGGCGATAATCATATAAATATCGCCCGCGACAAAGCGCACCTGCGTGATTTGCGTAAAATCGCCACGCAACAAAATAACCAACACACCCAATAAAGAAACTAAGGCACCTAACAACTGCCAACGATTCATGCGCGAACCGAAGAACAAGCGGCCGATTAATAATGTCCAAATGGGCAAGCTAGAACCGACTAACGTAACGTTAATGGGTGTAGAACTATGTAATGCCAAATACTGAAACGCATTATAAAAACCCACACCGAGTAGCCCTAACACCGCATAACGCTTCCAGTCTTTCCACATCTGGCTACTCGGACGCAATACCGACACCCCAAATGGCAGCAGCACCACAAAGGCAATGAGCCAGCGTAGAAAGTTCAAGGTCACTGGCGGAATTTGATCGTGTATCAACCGTCCGACCACCGCATTGCCTGCCCACAATAGCGTTGGCAAAATAAGAAAAACTAATGTGGAGGGCGAAAGCTTTTGGCTACTCATAATAAATCAGGCACCTGTTTGATCTAAACAAGTGCCATCACCTTGAATGAATAAAAAATGAATTATAAAAGTAAAAGGTTTTAATCGCGAAATAGCTAACACTACAGGTCGCCCATTAACTACAATGCATAAACCCTTGACAGAACAGGGAATAATATATAAAATGATATATTGCGCTATGGGCATAATTTAATTCAAATGTTGTTATTAAGCATTGTCTCCATTTAAATCGCACTCAGGCATTTACGCACTGCCTGAATTACGGCCCACCACGCTGCGCCCTATTACTTCATCAGCAGTATTGCTCGTTCAGTTTTTCTACTCGTCACGGTTTATGTAGCAGGCCACTTTAGGCCTTACACCTGACACTCGGCGCAGACTCTTACTCTCTGTCTATACCGCATATCGCGCGACACTCACCTGTCCGACAGCTCGTCGCACCTATTGGTTGTTATAAGGATTATAAATATATGTCTAAAGAAGAACTGCTAGAAATGCAGGGCTCGGTTACCGAGGTACTACCCGATTCACGTTTTCGCGTTACGCTCGACAACGGCCATCCCGTTATTGCTTATACCGGCGGAAAAATGCGTAAGCATCACATTCGAATTCTTGCTGGCGATAAGGTCACTTTAGAAATGTCACCTTACGATTTGTCTAAAGGACGCATCACGTTTAGACATTTACCTAAACGCAATAATCAGCCCAGCAACGCGCCCCAACACGCTCGCCGCCGCTAATTGAATTAATTTCATTTCGCAGCGTGTTCGAAAAGGCCCTTCAAATGTGAGGGGCTTTTTACGTTACGCCGGCCAATAGTTCAACCCACTATGCCCTAATGCTACGAACAGGTTAAAATTAATAATTAGCTAAGCTATTGTTTATCCCGACTATTTCAAAATACGGAATTAATTGCACACCATGGAATCAGAACGCCTAAACCTGATCGACTCTCATCTTGAAGATTACGCAGAGCGAGAGTCTGAATTACGGAGGTATCTTTGACTACGACGAAAAAGCCCATCGCTTAATCGTTGTTAATGCCGAGTTCGAAAACCCCGATATTTGGAATGATCCGGAACGCGCGCAAGAACTAGGCAAAGAGAAAAAAAGTCTGGAAGCCGTCGTCAATGAGCTCGACAACATCCGTACAGCATTGAACGATTCTCGCGAATTATTCGAGTTGGCGGCGCTGGAAAACGAAGACGAACTACTGGCTTCGGTAGAAGCCGATACAACTCACATCGGTGAGCGCATTGAAGCGCTTGAATTCCGTCGCATGTTCTCTAACCCTGCCGATCCACTGAATTGCTTTATGGATATTCAATCGGGTGCAGGGGGCACTGAAGCGCAAGACTGGGCATCCATGTTAATGCGTCAGTATTTGCGTTATGCCGAAGACAAAGGCTTTAAAGTTGAGATTCTGGAACAATCCGATGGTGACGTAGCCGGTATTAAATCAGCCTCGATTAAATTCGAAGGCGAGTACGCCTACGGTTTACTCCGCACCGAAACAGGCATCCATCGCTTGGTGCGCAAAAGCCCTTTCGATTCCAATAATGGTCGCCACACCTCATTTAGCAGTATCTTTGTTTACCCTGAAATCGATGACTCCTTCGAGGTAGAAATCAACCCAGCCGATTTACGCATCGACACCTACCGAGCCAGTGGCGCGGGTGGTCAGCACGTGAACAAAACCGACTCGGCGGTACGTATCACCCACATGCCTTCAGGTATCGTGGTGCAGTGCCAGAACGACCGCTCTCAGCACCGTAACCGTGCCGAAGCCATGCAAATGTTGAAATCACGCTTGTACGAAAAAGAAATGCGCGAGCGTATGGCCGACCAGCAAAAGCTAGAAGACGCCAAAAGCGATGTAGGTTGGGGCCATCAAATTCGCTCCTACGTGCTCGATCAAAGCCGCATTAAAGATTTACGTACTAATCTGGAAATTTCTAACACCCAGCGCGTGCTAGACGGCGACCTCGATCCGTTTATTCAGGCTAGCCTGAAGCAAGGTATTTAACGATGGCTCAGTCTTATCGGCGAGTGGTAATCATATCGGGGGCCTCCAGAGGTTTGGGGGCCGCTCTGGCTAACCAGCTTCTCGCCCCTAACGATTTGCTTATCAGCTTGGCCCGTAAACCAAACCCTAGTTTGGACGAAGCGGCCCTAGCATTAGGTGCAGCACACCACTTTATCCAGTCAGACTTATCCAACACGGCTGGCATTCAACAAGCCCAAACGCAATTAGCGAAGCTGCTTCCTAACAATGCCCAAGCCTATTGGCTAATTAACAATGCTGGCACCGTGGATCCTGTTGCTTTGTGTTCGAAGCTTAGCGACCCAGTGGCGATTAGCCACAGTCTGAACCTAAATCTAAGCGCTGTAATGTGCCTATGCGCCACATTCCTACAACAGCTTGCTTCGCTGGATGCCGATAAACGTATCTTAAATATCTCATCGGGTGCAGGTAGACGCCCCGTAGCAGGCTGGGCCGTATACGGCGCCAGCAAAGCTGCGTTAGACTACTACACCCAAACACTTGCTGCTGAAGACCATAACGTACGCTGCGCTGCGTTAGCGCCGGGCGTTATCGATACCTCTATGCAAGCCCATATCCGCCAGCAAAGCCGTGACGATTTCCCGGGGCTCTCGCGGTTTATCGACTTGCATCAAAACCAGCAACTGGTGTCGGCAGAGGACACCGCTCACCAAATTATTAAATACCTTGAAAGCCGCGAGTTCGGCCATCACGTTATCGACGATATTCGTCATTACTCATAAATTGACACAACCATGACCCAAAGTATTCAAGCGCCGGCTATTGATGAAAACCGCCTTATCGCCGAGCGCCGAGCTAAACTTGATAAGCTGCG
>DATGRU010000226.1:0-3773 GCA_035303295.1 Paenalcaligenes sp. | reverse complement strand
AAACCGGGCACAAAGCGCGGCACAATCATGATGCCAATAACCCCGATAAATGCTAACGGCGTCAGCACCGCCATAATGCGTGATTTACGCTCTTCGTCAGCACTAAGATTGGAATGCAGATGTTGGGAGCCGTTCGTACCGCGGGCAATTTCAGCTTTGTCGTGTGTACCTTCAGACTCCACGTCCGCCAAGCGGGAGTCTACGGTTTGCGTCATCCACTCATCCAAATGAGCCTGACTAGGACGCTTAAAGTACTTGCGCATCATGATGAACACCAGCACCAACGCTACTGCACCCGTAATCCACGACAACACCAACGCACGGTCGGCTACCACCAATGCGCTGACATCTGCTCCGGCAGCGCGTGCACTAATACCCGGTGCTACACCAATAATGTAGTCGGACGATAAAGCCATACCCTGACCACAGATAGCGATAACCATCGCCCCCACTAAAGGAGGCAAACCCGCTGCAATGGCGGCTGGCAACAGAATGGCTGACACCAGCGGTACTGCGGGCGTGGGCCAGAAGAATAAGGAGATAAAGTACGTAGCAGCCGCAATCATCAGAAACGATGAGCCACTGTTAATCATTACCTTACGAAAAGGTGCCACCATCTTTACATCGGCCTCTAAACGCTTTAGCGAGTTCAGCAACGCCGTCATAAAGGTAATGACGAGGAAAATATTAAAGAGCTCTTGAGCGGCTACAAAACTTGCCGAGAAAATACCAATCAGCCCGTTAATAGGGCTACCGGTCAGGGCGGTTACCACCAAAAATGTTCCAATAACGGAAGGCACCACCACGTTTGCACGAAACACCATCGTGATAATAATCACGACGACCCCCAATAAATAGGCCCAATGGGCCGCATTCAACACCACATCTGCCTGCATATCTCCTCCGGCGGAACTTATATAATTTTCTGTGTGAACTGCAAACTGTATACTATATGTAATACCAAGCGTTGAACAACTGAAAAGCTGGGATTCTAGGGTAAACCTGCAATTTTTACCGCTTCTAACCAAAACTTAGAATACGATATACAATTAGTTTTTATTCTTATCCAGCACTGTCTTCTATGCTAATTAACGAGCTAAGTTGGGCCTTCATGGGGCAATACCTCATTCTGGGATGCGTCATAGCCATAGCCGCTTTTTTACAAGGCGTAGGAGGTGTGGGCTTTGCCATGTTCGCGGCACCCGTAGCCGCCGTGTTTTTTCCTGCCTTGGTACCCGGCCCACTGCTCGCCTTGGGTGGCTCTGTATCCTTGCTTACCGCCTTGCGCGAACGCCACCATATCTTGCCCGGTGTCGTCACTGCCGCTTTTAGCACCCGCCTAATCGGTACCGTACTGGCTGTGATTGGCATGACCCAACTAAGTAAATCGGCACTGGAACTCTTGTTCGGCACATTTATTTTGATTGCAGTGTTGTTAAGTATCTCGGGATTGCGCATTGCCCCAAACTATAAAAACATGAGTATTGCCGGACTAAGCTCGGGCATTATGGGGACCTTAACGTCGGTAGGCGCCCCTCCTTTAGCTATCGCCATGCAGAACTTAAGCCCTGTTAATTTGCGCGCCTCCTTGGGCGCAACATTATTTTTAGGGGCCAGTGCATCGGTGATCGGCCTGAGCATAGCCGGGCTTTTTACCCGCTATGAAGCCATGCTAAGTGCCATGCTGTGGCCCTTTATGTTATTAGGCTTTTTTCTGTCCAATAAGGCGCGGCATGTCGTTAGCGCTAAGGCCATTAAACGATTGCTGCTTAGCGTTTGTTCCATTAGTGCGGTGGGTTTAATTATTAAGGGTTTGTTTTAATCCATAGCCACATGGCGGCCAGTATACGATATCCACTATATAATAAAGCCATATACTGTTACTTCTCTCTGCAACATTGCCACGTGTTTTTCTATGAGTATTCCATCCATTAGCTTAGGCAATTACACCACTGCCAAAGAACACACCAAAGTCGGTGATCAACATGCACCGTTATTCGCAGTAGTGCGCGATCAATTGCGCAAACGCATTCTAAGTGGTGAGTTCCACCCGGGCGATCGCTTGGTAGAAGGAAAGCTCTCTGAAGAAATGGGGGTCTCTCGCATTCCGGTACGTGAGGCCCTACGCGAACTGGCGTCAGAAGGTTTAGTCACCATCGAACCCCGTCGTGGGGCTTCGGTAGCCGTGTTATCCGAAGATATTGCTTTTGATATGGCAGAAGTGCGCGCTACTCTGGAAGGGCTTAACGCCAAACTGGCCGCACAGCACCGCGACGAAAAAACCATCAAAAACCTGCAGGCCATTTTGCAGCAAGGGCGCGACGCACTGGCGGCGAACGACCTTGAAACCGTGAACACCTTAAACGCCCATTTCCATGAGGCGTTAGCCACAACGGCCGGCAATGTGGTGCTAACTGATCTAATGCGCACCCTGCGTGACCGCACAGCGCTGCTGTTCGCCCCCAGCAATATAAAGCGGGTCGAACAAAACTGGGAAGAGCACGCACAAATTCTGAACGCAGTTATCGCTGGCAATGCCGAGTTAGCCAATTTATTGGCCACCCAACACGTGCATAATGCCGCCACCGCTTATCAAGACATTGCCAAGAAAAAAGAGCAGTCCGCTGCCTCTTAAGACGCTCGTTTAGCGTGCTAAGCGCTAAATACAGAAGCAAGCCAAACTAAGGCTAAGGATAAAGGCTGCCAACAAAGCAATGACTGCCTGCATAAGAACTGCGATGTATTGAGCCATAAAAAAAAGGCCCCAAGAGGCTGGATGAAAAATCCAACGTCTTGGGGCCATTTCATTTTATACGGCTTTTTCTCTACCCTAATAGAGCGCTATAGCACTTAGGCCATACGTTGCGCGCCACGGGCATCGCTACGACGACGTTGCGGGCGATCCGAACCACGACCCGACTTCGCATTATTAGCATGTGCCGGACGACCACGACCACGTGGCTGTGACGAACGATCGTGGAAATCACCGTCACGACGGCGGGAATCACCACGGCCAGAGAAACCTGTGTCGGCGCTAACACCAAAAGTAGGTGCTTGCTCAAGCATGCGCTCGTCGAACAAAGGACGTTCGCGGCGAGGTCTTGCTTGTGGTGCACCCGCTGTGGCATCGCGACGCGAATCAAAACGACCTGCGCCTGATCGGCCCGCACCGGCGTAACCACCCGAACCCGGACGGCGACCACGCGCAGCACCACTACCACCTTTACCTTTACGAGCAGTGTAGGTAGGACGTACTGTTTTGGTTGGCTCTAAACCTGCAACCACTTCCACAGGAATAGGCTGACCAATAAAGTGCTCGATACGGCGTACTTTATGACGCTCGGAATGCACTGCCAAGGTGTAGGCCAAGCCACTATTACCAGCACGACCAGTACGACCGATACGGTGTGTGTAATCTTCGGCCTGCATGGGCAAGTCGTAGTTAATAGCGTGACTAATACCTTGTACATCAATACCGCGAGCCGCCACGTCTGTCGCCACCAAAATACGGATACGACCGCGCTGCAACAAATTCAAGGTACGAGTACGCTGACGCTGATTCATATCGCCGTGCAACGCACCTGCCGAAAAACCTTCGTCGCACAAACGATCTGCCAATTCGTCGGCACCGCGCTTAGTAGCCGTAAACACAATCGCCTGATCTAGATTGGCGTCGCGTAATAAATGATCTAACAAACGACCTTTGTGCGAATTATCATCAGCGTACAACAACGCCTGCGTAATGTTCTCGTGTTTTTCACGATGACCCGACA
>DATGRU010000225.1:0-13067 GCA_035303295.1 Paenalcaligenes sp. | reverse complement strand
TTTAATGAGGGTGCGGAAGGTGCTGCGCTCGTTTGGTGTTGCAAAACCATACAGCACATGGGCATCGTCGCGGATACTAAGGTGGGTATATAGGCTGACAGTAGAGTTTAAGTCGCCCAGTCCGTAAAAGGTGCTCATGGGCACGTCGATATCGTAGCCCACGCCATTTACATCAATGCAAACTGAAGGGGGCAGCTTCTCGATGAGTTTGCCCGTAATGCGTCCAATCATAATGTCCTCGTTAACGTAGCAGGCGGCCGCCGCGCACACGTAAGCCGGCTAGCCCAACATGGCCCTCTTGGGCGAGTTGTGAAGTTAAAGGCAGGTGGTGCGCATGGCACACCGCGCAGGCTAGCGCATCAGCCGCGTCGGATGCTGGGCTGCCGTTAAGGCGCAATAAGTGCTGCACCATTAATTGAATTTGTTCTTTGGTGGCGTGCCCGCGCCCAACAACAGTTTTTTTAATCTGCAACGCAGTGTATTCGTGCACTGGCAATTGACGATCGGCAAGCGCACAGATGGCTGCACCCCGCGCTTGCCCTAACAACAGAGTAGAGTGCGGGTTGCTGTTTACAAACACTTGTTCAATAGCGGCTTGATCCGGCGAGTGCCGCGTGGCGACATCGCGGACATTATCCAAGATAACCTTCAGGCGCTCGCTGAGTGATAGCGTTGTGGGCACCACAATGGTGCCACTGGCGACATAGCCCAGCTGCTTACCGTTAACGTCAATGACGCCAAAGCCGGTGCGTCGCAAGCCGGGGTCTATGCCAAGAATACGCATTAGTGATTAAAGTGGCGGGTGCCAGTAAAAATCATAACGATGTCGCGCTCGTTGGCGGCGGCGATTACTTCATCGTCGCGAATGCTGCCACCCGGTTGAATAACGCAGGTCGCGCCTGCATCAGCCACTACATCCAGCCCATCACGGAAGGGGAAGAAGGCATCAGAGGCCACAGCGGACGATTGCAAGCTAAGACCAGCCGTTTGAGCTTTGATGGCAGCAATACGAGCCGAGTCAACACGGCTCATTTGCCCTGCGCCCACGCCCAGTGTCATACCATCGCCGCAGAACACGATGGCGTTGGATTTCACGAATTTAGCGACGGTCCACGCAAAGTGCAGGTCGTGCAATTGTTGTGGGGTAGGCTGACGTTCTGAAACCACCTTAAAGGCGTTGGCATCGTTGACTAGCGTGTCTGGGGTTTGTGCTAACCAGCCGCCGCCTACGCGTTTCAGATTGTAGGGGTTTTGTGCCTCGCCAAGAGCTACTTGTAAAACACGCACATTTTTCTTTTGTGCCAGTATTTCAAGGGCTTCGGGGGTGTAAGCGGGTGCCAGCAATACTTCTAAAAATTGGCTACTGATGGTTTTAGCAGCGGCAGCGTCTACGGTTTGGTTCAAGGCAATAATGCCACCAAACGCCGAGGTGGGGTCTGTTTTTAACGCTTTTAGGTAAGCAGCTTCAGCAGTTTCACCCAAGGCTACACCACATGGGTTGGCGTGTTTCACAATAACGCAAGCGCCACTCTCAAAACTGCGTACACATTCCCAAGCGGCATCGGCATCCGCAATATTGTTGTAGGAAAGTTCTTTGCCCTGCAATTGCTGGTAGTTAGCTAACAGCCCATCACCTGCTTGGCCATCTACATAAAAAGCGGCTTGTTGATGCGGGTTCTCGCCATAACGCAAGGTTTGCGCTTGCTTGATTTGCAAGGTTAAGACGGAAGGCCAGTCTGCTTTGGCAGGGGTTTCGTCTTGTTTAGGTTCGGCTTGGCTTAGGCTGCTAAGGTAGTTGGCAATGGCACCATCGTAAGCAGCCGTATGCGCATACACTTTGGTGGCTAATTCTAAACGTAAGCCATAGGACGTAGCACCCTGTGGGCCGTCGAGCTCAGCCAATACACGGTCGTAATCGCTTGGATCAATAACCACGGTAACCCCACCTTTTTCGGTGCCATGGTTTTTTGCCGCAGCGCGTAGCATCGCTGGGCCGCCAATATCGATATTTTCGATGGCGTCAGCAAAGCTGCAGTTCTCGCGGGCAATGGTTTCGCGAAAGGGGTATAGGTTAACCACCAGCAGATCGATGCGATCAATGTCATGTTGCGTTAAGGTTTCAAGGTGATCCGAGCGGTCGCGACGTGCTAGCAAACCACCATGAATTTTAGGATGCAGCGTTTTAACACGACCATCCAGAATCTCAGGAGAGCCAGTGTGCTCGGCAACTTCGGTAACCGTTAAGCCAGCTTGTTGTAAAAGTTTGGCGGTGCCGCCTGTGGATAATAATCTAATGCCACGCTGTGCTAAGGCACGGGCAAATTCAACAATGCCGGTTTTATCGGAAACCGAAAGCAGAGCAGTCTGGATCTTCATGAGAGTGGATGTAGAAAAATTAAAAATTAAGGTTGAATATTGTGAGTTTGTAGTTTCTTACGCAGGGTACTGCGCGTGATTCCTAGCATTTCTGCCGCTTTGGATTGATTGCCTTGGGTGCGTTCAAGAGCAACTTCCAGCACAGGGCGTTCGACGCAGCTAATTACCATGGCGAGCATGTCGCGTGGTTCCGATTCTCCGAGGTCTGCGAAGTAGCGTTCAAGGCGATCTCTAACCGATTGCTCTAATGGATTGATATTGGACATGTTCTTCTAATAAGACAGCGTAACTGACAAAAAGTAACGTAGTTTAAGCCGCTACGGGTTCGTGAGTAAAAGGGGCGTGGGGGTCTTGCTTACTGAACCACTCTGCGATGGTTTTAAGTTGCTCTTGAGTGCTTTCAATACGATTGACGGATGCCAGCCACGCTTTGGCATGAGTCAAATGAGCAAAATACCAGCCGATATGCTTGCGCGCGGTACGCACCCCCGTGTATTCGCCGTAAAACGAGTAGTGATCTTCAAGGTGATCTAATAGTAGATCACGTAATTCACCATGAGTGGGAGGGGCGAGATGTGTGCCATGTTGCAAATAATGGTTGATTTCGCGAAATATCCAAGGGCGCCCTTGGGCTGCGCGACCCACCATTATGGCATCGGCCTTTGTGTACTCTAGTACGTATTTTGCTTTTTCGGGACTATCGATATCCCCATTAGCGATAATTGGAATTGTTGAGTTTGCTTTTACCGCTTTAATGGTGTCGTATTCGGCGTTGCCTTTGTAAAAGTCGCACCGTGTACGGCCGTGTAGTGTTAAGGCCGCAATGCCACTTTCTTGGGCTAAGTAGGCAATACGAGGCGCATTAATTGACTGGTGATCCCAGCCGGTGCGAGTTTTAAGCGTGACGGGAATACCCAAAGGTTCGCAGGCTTGCACCACGTGCTCTAAAATTTCAGCAATGCGTTTTTCATCGCGAAGCAATGCCGAGCCTGAGACCACATTACATACCTTTTTGGCTGGGCAACCCATGTTGATATCGATGATTTTGGCACCGCGTTCTACGTTAAAAACGGCTGCTTCGGCCATCATTACGGGGTCGGCCCCTGCAATTTGCACGGCAACCGGATCGGGCTCACCTTCGTGATTAATACGTCGCGAGGTTTTTACACTGTTCCATAAGCGGGGGTTACTTGCAGCCATTTCAGACACAGCATGTCCTGCCCCCAAGGCTTTGCAAAGCCGGCGGTAGGGGCGATCGGTTACGCCTGCCATAGGGGCGACAAAAACCGAATTAGGAAATGACCAGGAACCAATATACATGGGTCAGCGTAACCCCAAACTAGAAGCAACAATAAAAAGACGTTTAGGTGCGGGTGCCTTGAAGCAGGTGTCGAACTAACGGCACACGAGCGGCTTCAAACACATCCATTGCTAGCAGGGCAAGCCCCCCAGCATGATGAATCAACGAATTATCGACCGCAAACGCTCGGGGTAAGAAGTCGGTAACCGACGTCGTTAACCAACGATCAAGGCGGCGTTTGCCCGCATAGGGCTCAAGCACAGTGCTTGGGTCGGCGTCGGGAGTAAGTAACCAAGGCCTTAAGGCATGGCTAAGTTGTGCAGCGTCGCGCAGCCCTAAGTTTAACCCCTGACCTGCTACCGGATGCAAGGTTTGCGCCGCATTGCCTATGGCCACCGTGTGGCGAGCGGGCAACGACGGGCCCGCATACATACTAAGCGGGAACACAAAGCGCTCGCCTGCCAGCTCAAGCTTGCCCAAGCGTGTGCCGAAGGTTTGTAGTAACTGCGCCTCGAACTCGTTATCCGGTAGCGCTTTTAGTGTAGCCGTCTTTTGCGGAGAATTACACCAAACCAGTGCGTAGAGGTCGGGAGCGGCAGGGTGTGGGAGCAAGGCAAATGGCCCATCTTGGGTAAAGCGCTCGTAGGCCCAGCCGCTTTGCGGGCGTCGGCTGCGAATAATACTGACCAGACCGTGCTGATCGTAGTGGCGTTCTATGCCTGTAGGTCGAACGCCATCAGATAACACTTTGATGCCACATTGAATCGTGCCCTGTGTAGTGTGCACCTGATTGGGCAAGGCATCACGACCATGATGCTGAGCGATAAGGCGCGTGACCTTGCTATGTTCTAAGGCGCTGTTTAACGCTTCGACCACATTGGGGTAGGTAACGACCGCCCCAAGCATGTCCACATCCAATTCGCTGGCCTGAATTAAGGTGCGACCAAGACGGCCTTTTTGTGACACATGTACCGTTCGAATTGGTGCGGCCACCCCTGAGTGGGCGTGTATCTGTTTAAGCAGTTGTATGCTGCCGTGATTCAATGCCAAAGCCCGCGGGTCGGGCGCATCATCGGTACGGTCAACGGACGTCGATGGTTTGGCAATTAGCGCAATACATTCAGGCTGTGGGGCATGTTGCGCCAACAGCAGTGCTAACGCGGAACCGACCGGTCCGGCACCAAGAATCGCAATGTCAAAATCAGCGTGTGGCATAGCAAAAATGATCGCATTTTAAGTAAGGGCGTTTAGGGATTGTAATGGATGCGATTCGTAGGCATATTGATAATTCCAGAGAGGAGGGGGGTATGACCACGCCGCGAACGGGCTTTAAATCGAAGTTGCTTGCTGCTTTTCTGGCTTTGGTCGGGGGCATAGTTGGTGTGCATCACTGGTATTTGCAGCGCTCGTATGCTTGGCTTATTACCGCTACTGCTGCGCTGCTTGTAGCGTTTACCGTGTGGGCTGAGCTGTGGTGGGATAGCGTCGCGTTCTGGCTACTCGGTTTGTTTTTTGCCGCGGGTGCCGTCGAAGCGGTGTGTTTGTGCTTAATTAAAGATAGTCGATTCGATGCTTGGTATAACGCGCACAGCACGCGCCGAAATGCGTCTGGAACCGTAACGGTGCTGCTCGCCATCTTGGCTACGCTACTCGGCACGATGATCTCTTTAGGCTGGTTGGCGCATGTGGTGTTTCGGGTGTATCACCACATGGGTTGGCTAGAAGGCTTGAATTATTAATGGCTTAAGGCCTCATTTAACGCATTCACTGCCCATCACTATTTAGTCCTCAGCACGTTGCGTTTTGCCAACTTCTATTACGAGGGACACGTGCCACGTAGCGCGCTCGTGGTTGTGTATTTGTGTCAGGCTGGTTAAAATATGCCCACTTTAACTTTAAAAGGACTGTGTGGTGAATTCAGACCCCGGTGAAAGATCGAGCCAGCATTTGCTGGCACCTTTGTAGCCAGGCGTGTACTGCTAGACATTAACGTCTCACACAGCACCACGCTCTGGTTAAACCAATAACTAGGGCGTGGTTATTAGCAACAGCATTTGTTGCCTAGTCTCCCCGCTTATTCCTAAGAACTGTTTGCGCAGTGTACTCATGCGTTATCAGCGTGCGTACCTAAAGGGGATAGCGATGAAATTTTTCAATTTGTTTTTACGCCGCGCTGGTGTACAGCCTGCTTTAGTGCGTCCTTCCAATTTGTCTGTCTCTCGTTTGTCGGTTACTTGCCCACGTAACGATTTGGCAGCCGTACGTAAACGTATTTACACCGGTTTTGAAGCAGCCGGTTTACGGGTTACCAACCTTAGCGTGGATCACGCCGATTCACCGGATACGGCTCGTGCTTGTGTCACGATTAGCTGCCCGCCCGAGTTGCGCTCAGTGCTGATGTCGCAAGCCAAGCAATTGCAGCAATATCCTGAAGTGTTAAACGTACAGTGGAAACGTCGTCAACGTAATGCATTAAACTAAAGGCTGGCTTTTTTTAGTGCTCGCCTTATGACTTTGCTTAACTGGCTAATTCCGTGGGAGTTCTCTCCCACGTTGATCCTGATGTTTATCATCGGATGCGTCTTGTTCTGGCGGGGCGCACGCTGTCATAAGGTCTCACGACGTCGGCAGTTTCTATTTTGGTTTGGTGTGTTCATGTTGTATGTGTCACTGCATACACGTGTAGATTATTACGCCGAACGTATGTTTTTCATCCATCGACTTCAGCATTTGGTGCTCCACCACTTAGGGCCTTTGCTGATAATGGGTGCCTACCCGGGTCAAGTGATGCGGGCTGGCTTACCCTTGTCGTGGCGCGTTAAGCTGCGTAACTTCCGGCGTACCGCCACAGGTCGCCTTATTGAAAAAACACTGACACATCGGATACTTATTCCGTTTTTGTTTGTGTTTTTTGTACTAATTTGGTTGCTGCCTACCCCTCAGTTCTATTCGATGATCGACTGGCGCTTATACCGCTTTATGAACTGGTCGGTAGTGATTAGTGGGTTTTTATACTGGAATCTTATTCTGGATCGGCGCCCGCACCCGCCAGCGGCCATATCGCCGGGTGCCCGCATTTTTTCGCCTATTATCACCATGGTGCCGCAAATTGTGGCTGGCGCGGTTATTACCTTTTCCGAATACGATTTGTACCCCATCTTCGATTTATGTGGCCGGGCCATACCGTCTATTACAGCCGTAGAGGATCAGGTAATGGGCGGCTTAATTATGTGGGTATTGGCAGGGTTAATCGAGGCGTTTGGGGTGTTGTATGCCTTAAGTACTTTGATGCGTTTGTCGACTAAGAATCGGTTGCCCCAGCCAAAGGCCTGGTATAAGGTGAGGGCGCGTTCGCGTATCGCATCGTCGTAGATTGTACGGAGCACTCATGGCCAAACCGGTTTCTGCATTACTTAGTTGTACCCTGTTGTCAGTAGCACTAACGTCGGCGTTGCCACCCCCTAGCGTGGCACAGCCTGTGGGCATTCCTACTATTGGTGCTGCCGGTGGGGCAGAGCTAACCCCATCACTTGAGCGCACCTTAGGGAACGCGATTATGGAGCAGGGTCGACGCGACCCAACATATATTGCCGACCCATCTATATTGCAATACTTAAGTGAGGTGGGGCAGCGACTGGCACGCTATGCGCCAGACACCTTGCAGCAAGATATTAATGTGTTTGCGGTGCGTGACGCGTCGATTAACGCCTTTGCTTTACCCGGCGGTTACATTGGAATCCATAGTGGCCTTATTATCAATGCTCAAAGTGAAGCCGAGCTGGCCTCGGTTATTGCTCACGAAATTGCTCACGTATCGCAGCGCCACGTGGCTCGTGGTATGACTCAAAGCGCACAAAGCGGCCATATTATGATGGCGGCTCTGGCGGGGGCGTTATTAGCCGCCTTATCCGGAAGTGGTGACTTGGCGATGGGGGTTGCCACCTTTGGCCAAGCAGCAGCGGTAGACCGACAACTTGGCTTCTCGCGTCAGGCCGAGAATGAGGCCGATAGGGTGGGTTTACAGATGCTCGAGCGAGCCGGTTACGACCCCAGTGGCATGTCCGCCATGTTCAAACGGTTAATGGATGTGTCGCGCTTGAATGAAGGTCCTAGTAATGTGTATGCCAGCACCCACCCTTTGTCGGTGCAGCGAATGTCGGATATTGATAACCGTATCAACCGTTCCGCCTCAGCCAATTACCGTCAAGATCCCGAGTTCTGGTATGTGCGTGCAGCATTACGGGTGATTCAGGCACGTGGCGGTATGGCTTTACAAAATGCGACCCAAGCGCTTAATAGTGAAGCGGCTACGAAACAAGGGGCTGAGCAATCAGCTGCTTGGTACGGTTTGGCATATGCGGCATGGCAACGTAACGACTATGCGGCGGCGAACGAAGCCCTAAGTAAAGCGCGTGCTCAAGGGCATAAAAGCCCAACGATTGAGGCGCTGGCCATTACGATTGCGCAAGCACAAGGGCAGTTCGACGCCGCTGCCGATATGGCTCGCAAAGCATGGCAAGCGTGGCCCCAGCACCAAGGTATTGCGTTGTCGTACGTGCAGTTAATGACTCAACAAGGTGACGACCAACAGGCCGTTACGTTTTTGCGCGAACGTATTAAGCAATGGCCCGACGTGCCACGTTTCCAGCAATTATTAGCCCAAAGTCTTGAGCGTCTGGGGCAGCCTATTGAGTCACGCAAAGTGATGGCCGACTACTATGTTCTGGTGGGCGCCTTACCGACTGCAGTAGAGCAATTGCAACAAGCACGCACTCGCTCTACCGATTTCTACGAGCAGTCGCAGCTTGATGTCAAAATTCGCAGCTTGCGGGAGCGGCTTGAGTCAGAGCGCCTGTTGTTAGAGCGTTTCCGCTCGTAACGTCAAAGGGGCTATTTATTGCTTGGTATCGAAGAAGTGTGCCAAGCGTGAAGGTAGCCAGTTGATATTGCCCGGAAAAGCCCCTGTGGTGAAGCCTACATGTCCGCCTTGCTCGGGCTGATGCAGTAACACATGTTCTGAGGCGTCATTGACGCTAGGCAGCGAATCGATGGGTACAAACGGATCGTTTTTGGCATTCAGGACTAAGGTAGGCACAGCAATGCCCTGCATAAACTGTTTGCTTGATGCTTTGGTCCAGTAGTCTAGCGCATGCTTAAAGCCGTGCATGGGGGCTGTGTACACATCATCGAAGTCGCGCAACGTACGTGACTGCCCCAAGCGTAGCATATCGATCATGCCGGGGAAGCGCCGTGCTTTATCGAAAATTTTGTGTTTCATGCTGCGCAAGAAATGCGGGCAGTAAATATAGCGACCAATTAAACTGGTGGATAAGTGTTCGCCACACGCCACCAAATCAGTGGGTACCGAAATGGCTGCACAAGCAGTAAGCCAGTTGCAGTGCTCGCCTTGCTCGCCCAGACGTTTTAGTAGTGCATTGCCACCCAGCGATACGCCTACTGCGTACCAACGAGCCGATGGTAAGCGTTGGCGCACAGTTTCTAAACAAAAGCCTACCTCATCGCTATCGCCGGAGTAATAGGCCCGTGCCATACGGTTAGGAAAGCCCGAGCAGCCACGAAAATGAACCACCACGACAACCCAGCCGCGTGCACGAAAATATTGCGCGATGGCTTGGGCATAATGACTACGGCTGCCACCTTCAAGACCATGAAATAGCACCAGCGCTTGGGTATCGCTGCATTGGGGCAAGCTGTTCCAATCGTCTTCTTGCATCCAGCGACGGGCGGCGGTTTGATTCAGGTGTGCATCGCGTACGGCACTGCTGCCGTCGGCTAGACGGTCGGCAAATAAACCGGGCCCAGTCCAGTCGAGATCAATAAAGTCGCCGTCGGGCGTATCGACTCGTTCGCGAACAAAGGCAATACGATGATGACGTGCAAAATAAGCAGCGTGAATGGTCTGCACATGACCGCCCGGCAACCAGATGGGAACAGGGCAAGGAGATAAATCGATCTTAGCGGTCACGAATCGATTGGGGCATAGAGAGATGATTAAGTGGAGAAAGAAAGCCCGCTACGGTAGAGGGCTAAGCTGTTCAACTTAATGATTGTGCGTTGTTTCACCTACTACCTTATAGGTAGCACTGCAGTATGGACAGCTTGCTGTACCGGTTTTGCTGGTGTCGATGTAGACGCGCGGGTGCATGCTCCAGAGGGGAGAATTAGGCCCGGGGCAATACACGGGTAGATCTTCCGCTTTGACTTCGATGACTTCGAACTGGGGAACACGGGTTTCGCTGGTGCTGCTCATTGGATGTCCTGTAACAAACAAGATGGATTCTTAATTTGAGACTACGATTGTAGCAAGCCCCACATAAGAAATGCTTATTAATGGCGATTCGTTGCTTGTTTTTGTCGTTGTCGTGCAAAGGAAGGGCAAAGCAAAGCGTAGCATAGGGAACTACGCTACTATTTCAAGCTAAAACAAGTAGCGCAAAAGAAAAGGGGTGGGAGTGGTTGAGCAACGTAGAAGTGGAGTGTGGGGACGCTTACCCAATGCCACGCAGCGACAGTACCTAAAAACAGGATTTATCGATTTTATTCCGGCCATGGTTGCCACCGCCGTGTGGGCCTTTGTGACGGGTATTGCCATGGTGAAATCCGGGCTTACCGAATCCATTGCGACGGCCATGACGCTCATGGTGTATGCCGGATCGGCACAGCTTACGTCGTTGCCATTGATCGAGTCGAACGCGCCGCTGTGGTTAATCTTTGCTGCTGGCTTTATTGTTAATATCCGATTCATTATTTTTGGCGCGGCTTTATACCCGTTTTTCAGGCACCTTAGCTTTTTTAAACGTTTGGTATTGGGCTATATCACCACCGACATGGTGTTTGTGCTGTTTATGAAGCGCTACGCTGAAAGCAAACAGCGAAGTTCTAGTGAACACGTATGGTATTTCCTAGGGGTGGTGGTGCCCGGTTGGTTTACGTGGCAGGCCTTTTCACTATTGGGTATTTATTTTGGGGCCATGATTTCTGACGCGTGGTCCTTAGAGTACGCAGCTATGTTGGCGTTATTGGCGATTTTGTTACCTTTAGTGGTTAATCGTCCTTTGATAGTCTGTTTGATTGTGGCTGGAGCCATTGCGTGGGTGGGGCAACTGTTGCCTTTACGCTTGGGTTTGGTGCTTGCAGTGATAGGTGGCGTGGTGGCTGGCGTGGTAGTTGAACAACTGCAAAACAAAAGGAAAGCCCCATGAGCGAATATTGGCAGTATGATTGGTACCTATTAGGGGCAGTGGTTCTGCTGGCGCTATGCAGTGTCATAACCAGAGCCGGCTATTTCTTATTTGGTGACCACATCCCTTTGCCCGACTCGGTACGTCGGGCATTGCGCTATGCGCCTGTTGCGGCATTAATTGCTATCATTATTCCAGAGCTTTTGCCTTGGGCTCAGGGTGAAACCCCTGTAATCGGTATAGAGATTGTCGCTGCAGCTGCTGCCGTATTGGTTTATGTGCGCACTCGTAGCACCTTAATGGTGATTGTCTCCGGAATGCTTGTGCTGTGGTTGTTACAAGCCATATTCAGTTAAACGATCTATGTAAAACGGTGATGGCATGGCGCAATGTTGTTTCCGTAAGACCGCATGTTTAGCCTTCCTGCAAACGCTCGCTTTGTACCTGTATCGAGCTTAAAGCTTTTTCAATGACAGAAAAAAATACCACTGAAGTGATAGAAAATTTCGCGGATTTTGGGTTACATCCTGACATCTTAGCGTCGGTTCTGGCCGCGGGTTATACCCGTCCTACCCCCATTCAGGCGCAAGCCTTGCCCCCCGTTATGGATGGGCGTGATGTAATGGGGGCGGCTCAAACAGGAACCGGAAAAACCGCTGCTTTTTCCTTACCTATTTTGCATCGTTTAATGCCGCTGGCTAATACCAGCGCATCGCCTGCACGCCACCCCGTGCGCGCCTTGGTGCTTACTCCCACACGCGAGCTAGCCGACCAAGTGGCCAACAGTATCGAGCTGTATGCTAAGAAAACCCCCTTGCGTTCTGCGGTGGTGTTCGGTGGGGTGGACATTGGTCCACAACGTGAGCAGCTACGCCGTGGTTGTGAGGTATTAATTGCAACGCCCGGGCGTTTGTTAGATCACATCGAACAACGCAATGTGAATTTGTCGCAAGTGGGCATTTTGGTGTTGGACGAGGCCGATCGCATGCTTGATATGGGCTTTATGCCCGATCTCGATCGTATCGTGCGCTTATTGCCCAAACAACGCCAAAGCTTGTTGTTTTCCGCTACCTTTAGCCCTGAAATTCGTAAATTAGCGGCTAACTTTTTGCGTGACCCCATTAGTTTGGAAGTGGCAGCGCGTAACGCCACGGCTGAAACCGTTTCGCAAATTGCCTATCCTTTAAAAAGCGAGGATAAACGGGCGGCTGTGCGTCACATTGTGAAGTCTAAAAATTTACGCCAAGTTATTGCCTTTACCAATACTAAAGCTGGGGCAGCGCGCTTAGCGCGTGAGCTTGAGCGCGATGGCCTCAAAGCCGAGTCCATTCATGGCAATAAAAGCCAGCTCGAACGCATGAAAGTGCTGGACCTGTTTAAGGCCGATGAGCTTGAAGTGTTGGTGGCAACGGATGTTGCCGCACGCGGTCTCGACGTAGCCGGTGTGCCATGCGTCATTAACGTGGACCTACCCTTTAACGCTGAAGACTATGTGCACCGTATCGGTCGTACCGGTAGGGCCGGGGCCAGTGGAGAGGCCATTGCCTTGTTCACAACCAGTGAAGTGCATTTGCTCGAGGCCGTTGAAAAGTTAACGGGTAAGAAAATCCCACGGGGTACCTTACAACTACCGGCAGCGCCGCGTACCAGACCCGATCGACGTTCGTCGTACAACAATCGCAGTCAGCCCATCGATGAGTTTTTCCTTAAGCCTTACGAGCCTTCGGCTAGCGCCGAAACGGAAGCACCACGTGCTGCACGTAGCAATGGCTCGACTAAGAAGCGCTCGGTAGGCGTGTTATTGGGCGGCGGCACGTACTAAGGAAATAAAATCACCCGGCCCAATATCAGGCTGTAGTGGCATGTCTTCGTGGTGTTCAAGTAATTGTTGCAAATGCTCGATGTGGGGCAACAAGGGACCAAAAAATAAGGTCCCTTTTTTATTTTGTAGCAGTAAGGTGGGAAAGTTGTCCACATCCTCGTCACCGAGCAGCTCTTCATTTTCTTCTATATCGACCCACACAAAACAGTGCTGGCTAAATTGCGTCGCCAGAGCTTCGAACTGTGTTTGGTAAGCAGCGCATGTATTGCACCATGCCGCGCAGTAACAGACGACAATCAGAGCTTCATCGTCGTGGCTTTGTAAGGCGGTGTGCAAGGGCTCAAGTGCGTTGGGCAGAATAAAAGTG
>DATGRU010000224.1:0-2856 GCA_035303295.1 Paenalcaligenes sp. | reverse complement strand
TTCATTGGCGTAACAATCATCAAGGGTTAAGTCTAAAAGGTGGAATAAGCATCATCGCGACACCTCGTACAGAGTACAGGGCACAACACAGTAAATTCCATCAGCACTACAATAGCAAACAGCGTTAGTCGTGCTCATCATAACCCTATACACACCATGACCTATATACTTTCACTCGACCAAGGCACTTCCAGTTCCCGAAGTATTATCTTCGATCGAGAAGGCAATATTGTAGCAATGGCTCAGCACGAGTTTAGCCAGCACTTCCCTCATTCGGGATGGGTAGAGCACGACCCGATGGAAATTTGGGAGGCCCAACTGCAAACAGCCCGACAAGCCATGGCTCAAGCAGCGCTGTCCCCCCTCGATATTCAAGCAATTGGCATCGCAAACCAGCGTGAAACCACCGTAATTTGGGACCGTAAAACAGGTCAGCCGATTTATGCTGCCATTGTTTGGCAAGACCGCCGCACCGAAAGCTTATGCGCGCAATTAAAAGCGAACAAACAGGAGCAGCTCGTTTTCGAACGTACAGGCCTACGCATTGACCCTTATTTTTCTGCAACCAAAATACGCTGGATTCTAGATCATGTACCGCAAGCTCAACAGCGTGCGGAACGCGGCGAGTTAGCCTTTGGGACCATCGATAGTTGGTTATTGTGGCAGTTGAGCGGTGGCGCACATCACTGCACTGATGTCACTAACGCTGCCCGAACCATGCTGTTCAACATCAAAGAGAACCGCTGGGATTCCGACTTACTTACACTATTCAATATTCCGGAAGCCATCCTCCCAGAGGTTAAGGCCTCCAGCGGCTATTATTTCCATACCACCACCGATCTACTAGGTGGCCCTATCCCTGTACACGGCGTAGCTGGGGATCAGCAAGCGGCTTTATTTGGTCAAGCTTGTTTTAAACCAGGCATGGCTAAAAATACATATGGAACGGGTTGCTTCATGCTGATGCACTTGGGCGAGGCCTTTACCCTATCGCAAAATGGGTTACTTACCACCAGTGCGGCACAAACCACATCTACACCAGAATTTGCACTGGAAGGCAGTGTGTTTATCGGGGGTGCAGTCGTGCAATGGTTACGGGACGGTCTAAAAGCCATCTCGGCCAGTCACGAAATTGAAGCCTTAGCCTCCACCGTAAGCAATGCGGAAGGCGTCGTTATTGTGCCTGCCTTTACAGGCTTAGGCGCCCCTTACTGGGTTCCAGATGCCAGAGGCAGTATTACCGGCATCAGCCGCGGTACTACCATGGCTCATATTGCATACGCGACATTAGAAAGCATCGCTTTTCAAAGCACAGCCTTACTTAGAGCAATGAGCTCTGATGCCAGCGCAAACCAGCATCAACTGGTCGAGTTACGCGTGGATGGTGGTGCCAGTGAAAACGATACGCTTATGCAACTGCAAGCCGACTTACTGGGCATTGATGTGGTACGCCCTGCCATGACGGAAACCACCGCTTTAGGCGCAGCGTATCTAGCAGGCCTTAGCTGTGGCTTATTTAGCGATAAGCGTGAGCTTGAAGCACAATGGCAAACCGAGCGACGTTTCCATCCACAAATTAGTACTGAAGAACGCCATGAGCGCTTAGAAGCATGGGAGCATGCTGTTCGTAAAACATGTGCGCCTTAATAGAAGGTAATTATTCATGATACAAAAAATAGTCCTAACCATCGCCATTTTCCTCGTTATTTTATTGGCGCTCAGCTTTGGTGAAACCACCTTTGCTTTCTTTTTCTCGTGGATCAGTTGGCTTACCGGTAGTGCCATCAAGAACTTCAGCGAGCTGTTCTACCATCTTAAGGACTATGTACAAGATAACGGTCTTAAAGTCGTCATTGCCCTCGCCTTAACCATTCCTATTAGTTATTGGGTTAGCCGCCGCCAGAAGCAAGATACGACACGCGCATGGTCTAAACGCAAACTCAGTATTTTTCTCGCTGTCTTTTTAGGATGGATTGGTATCCATCGCTTCTATATTGGGCACTACTTCTGGGGGCTCGTCTACATAGTGCTGTTCATCGTATTTGCGCCAGCTTCCGTTCTATTGGCCCTAATCGATGCGGTTCGCTTTTTCAGTATGAACGACGAAGAGTTTGAGCTGCTGTATCGATGAACCCCACTTATCAAGTGAGGGCACATACTGCCGACTCACTTTGCCCTCTCGCCGACGAGCACCTTATCCAAGCCTGTTTACTAGACAGTAAGCCACGTGCTTTTATCTGGTCCGCCTACCCATCATTAGTAGTACCCCGCAGTTACACGCGCTTCAGTACCTTTAATGAAGCCACTCAAACCATGAAAAACGAAGGCTGGCCGGTGTTCGTGCGCCAATCGGGTGGCGGCGTCGTACCGCAGCTATCGGGAATATTGAATGTCAGCCTGTGTTGGGCCGATTATGGCCGCCCCTTAGATAGGGCTGACGAAACCTACCTTCATTTGTGCGGCCTCGTGCAACAAGCCCTGTCTCGCCAAGGTTTACAAGCAGAGGCACAAGCCGTAGAAGGGTCTTTTTGCGATGGTCGGTATAATCTAGCAGTTAAAGACACCCAAGGCGCCTACCAAAAAATAGTGGGTACCGCCCAATATTGGTCGAATGCGCGTTCAGCCGCATGGTATCAACCAAGCAAGCGTCAACCCGGAGATGCTACCGATTGGCATGTGGTGTTGGCTCATGCCCTTATTTTGATGGATACCGACTTAAGTGTAGCCACAGCTCAAGCCAACAAACTGGAACGACTGTTAAAAACGGAACGACGTTACGATCCAAATAAAATCAGATCGCTTCGTGAGCTTCATCTGGATACCGATAGGTTCCAGCAGGACCTATTCGACGTATTA
>DATGRU010000223.1:0-4063 GCA_035303295.1 Paenalcaligenes sp. | reverse complement strand
ATCGCATCAACGGAGAAATTCGTATCCCTGAAGTGCGACTTATTGGTATTGATGGTGAGCAGTTGGGTATTGTTAAGGTGCCCGACGCTTTGGTCATGGCAGAAGAGCACGATGTAGACTTAGTCGAAATCGCGCCACAGGCCGCACCACCCGTTTGTCGCTTAATGGATTACGGTAAGTTTCGTTACCAAGAGCAAAAACGACAACAAGAAGCCAGAGCAAAGCAGAAAGTGATTAGCCTCAAAGAGGTTAAATTCCGTCCTGCCACCGATGAAGGCGACTACAACGTTAAATTGCGTAACGTGCGTCGTTTCATTGAAGATGGCGATAAGGTAAAAGTATCACTGCGCTTTCGCGGTCGGGAAATGGCTCACCAAGAGTTGGGTATGCGTGTGCTTGAACGGGTGCGCGACGATGTCGAAGACATCTGCCAAGTTGAGTCCATGCCAAAACTTGAGGGTCGCCAGATGATTATGGTGTTGGCGCCTAAAAAGAAAACAGCTTAACTAACGGTTCCAGTGTGTTTCTGGCTGCTTAGTATCCAGACTTCCCTTAATGGGTGCGGCAATTAGCCGCCGATCCCTTCATGGTGCATGGGCGCCATGAAGGGTTTTGTTTAGAGTAGAGCATGCACGTATTATTTATCATTGACCCTCTTCCCAGTTTATCGGCTTACAAAGATACATCGGTAGCGATGATGCGTGCGTTGCTTGCGCGCGGTCATCGCATTAGTGTGACCTTGCAATCCGATTTGTATATTGATGCTGGGCGAGTGCGCACCACAGCACAAGCCATTCAAATTTCTGCCTCGGCAGACTTGTACAGCAATCAGTGGTGGTCGGAAGAGGCGGAACAAGTAGAGGCTGAGCTGAATCAGTTCGATGCGGTCATTATGCGTAAAGACCCTCCATTCGATATGGAGTATGCGTACTCAACACATTTACTTGATTTTGCCCAAGCCCAAGGGGCGAAGGTCTTTAATACAGGCGCCGCTATTCGGAACCACCCTGAAAAGCTCGCCATTACTGAGTTCGCCCAGTTTACGTCGCCAACGTTGGTGACCAGCAACATGGCGCGTCTTCGCGCGTTCCATGCTGAGCACCAAGATGTCATTGTGAAGCCCCTGGACGGTATGGGGGGAACGGGTATTTTCCGTTTACAGCCTTCAGAGCCTAATTTGGGTGCCATTCTTGAAACGCTTACCGACCACGGTACACAAACCATTATGGCGCAGCGTTATATCCCTGAAATTGTGAATGGGGATAAGCGCATTATTCTAATTAATGGCGAGCCCGTGCCTTATTGCTTGGCACGTATTCCCTTGGCCGGAGAAACTCGAGGTAATTTAGCAGCAGGTGGCCGTGGTGTTGCCCAGCCATTAAGCGAGAACGATTGGCTTATCGCGAAGACGCTTGGGCCTGTGTTGGCTAAGCGTGGGTTGTTGCTCGTAGGTTTAGATGTAATCGGTAATTACGTCACTGAGATTAATGTGACCAGTCCTACATGTTTTGTGGAAATTACCGAGCAAACGGATTTTGATGTGCCAGCTGCTTTCGCTGAAGCTTTGGAAAATGCCGTTAAACACTGATTACCCTCAGATTATTCTAGTAATGCACGAGCCTTTAGGTCAGGCCTTTGAGGCATGCGTGCAGCATATATACGGTGACACCAATCAATTAACGGTTATTGATATTGGTGTTACCGATCTGGTTGATCCACACGTAGAGCACATCTATCAACTCATTACACAGACTCAGCAAACCTCATTATTGCTTTGTGATTTAATCGGTGCCACACCGTTTAATATTGCGCAAGCGGCGTTTCGTCGAGCTCGCCAAGAGGGCGCAGAGGTTGAATTGATCACTGGTGCGAATCTAGGCATGGTATTAAAAGCGATAGGCGACCGTCATACGGATCCGCGCGTTTTTGCAAATGCAGTACGTGAAGGTGCTTTACGCGGGGTTATGATGATAGACGAGCGTCCTTAGGCGCTACTTAATTAATAAACATACCGAGCTATGCCATCCATCGATATTGTTATCAGCAACAAATTAGGTTTACATGCACGTGCCGCAGCAAAGCTAACCCAATTAGCCTCAGCCTATAAAAGCGAGGTGTTTATTGCCCGTCAAGGACAACGCGTCAACGCAAAGAGTATTATGGGCGTCATGATGTTGGCTGCGGGTTTGGGTGTGACGGTAACGGTAGATGCTGAAGGTGAGGATGCTGAAGACGCATTAAACGCCATACAACAGCTATTTGATAACAAGTTTGGCGAGGCCGAATAAAAGTAATAACGAAAGCAGGAGACGATACGATCATGGCGACTCAAACCCGACCAGCCGGTGGTACGGCGATGTTCAGCGGGAAGGGGCAGGGTGTAGTTAAGGGCTATGCCATAGGTCGAGCCGTAATCATGGGGGCCAGCTCTCTCGAGGTGGCGCATTATCGTATTAACGTTGATGCGGTAGACGAAGAGTGTGAGCGTCTTTGTGAGGCCATGGATCAGGCTCACGATGATATAGAACAATTAATCGCCCATTTACCCGCTGATGCGCCACCCGAGATGGCAGGCCTGTTAGGGGTTCATGCCTTATTGCTTAATGACCCTTTATTGCGTTCGCAAACGGTCGACTTGATACGTGAACGCCTCTACAACGCTGAATGGGCGCTAACGACACAGGGGCAGGTGCTCCTTGAGCGTTTTGCTGCAATGCAGGACGAGTATTTGCGTGAGCGCGGTTCTGATGTTCGCCAAGTAATTGAGCGAGTCTTGCGTCGCTTATCAGGCCAGCACCAGTCAGACTTACAACACCATTGGGTAGACGACTCACAAACTGATGACCTAATCGTGGTGGCACGAGACATAGCTCCAGCAGATATGTTGGGCTTGCGCGAAGCGAAGTTTGCAGCGTTTCTTACTGACCTTGGTGGCCCAACCTCGCATACGGCCATTGTGGCGCGTAGTTTAAACGTGCCAGCGGTGGTGGGCTTAGGGGGATTTCGAGCATTAGTGCGTGAAGGTGATACCCTCATTGTGGATGGTTTTACCGGCTCGGTTATGGTGAATCCACCCGAGCAGGTGTTGTGCGAGTATCAAGCCAGACAGCGGGACTTTCTCGAAACGCGTAGCAAGTTAGAGTCTTTACGTAGTGCTCCGGCGCTAACGTTGGACGGAGTACGCATCCACCTCGAGGCGAATATCGAGCTACCAGAGGAAGCTAAAGAGGCGTTTGAAGCCGGCGCTGATGGCATCGGATTGTTCAGGAGCGAGTTTTTGTTCATGGGCAGGCAGTCGCTGCCTGATGAAGAAGAGCAGTTCGAGGCTTACCGCACGGTGCTGGAAACCATGAAAGGTAAGCCGGTTACCATCCGTACCTTGGATATCGGCGCTGATAAAGTGTTGGATGGTGATCAAGCGGTCGCAACGAATCCAGCTTTAGGACTAAGGGCGGTGCGCTATTGTCTGGCTCATCCCGAGCTATTTCAAACCCAGCTGCGCGCCTTATTACGGGCATCTGTATATGGAACGCTGCGTATTTTGGTGCCCATGATTTCCACGACGGCAGAAGTGCTAGCTGTGCGTCGGGCCATTGCTCAGGCTGAGCAAACGCTCGCCGATCAAGGTATTGCTTATCATAACAATATTCAGCTGGGCGCCATGGTCGAGGTGCCCGCTATGGCCATTGCGATTGAGCCTTTTGCTAACTGTGTGGATTTTCTCTCTATCGGTACGAATGACTTGATTCAGTACGTGATGGCGATTGATCGAGGTGATTCCGATGTGGCCGAGCTATATGATCCCTTGCATCCAGCCGTATTACGTTTGATTGCGTTTACGATTAATGCAGGAGAGCGGTTTAATATTCCGGTTTCGGTGTGCGGAGAGATGGCTGGAGACTCAAGGTTAAGTCGTTTGCTATTGGGCTTAGGTTTAACACGCTTCTCGATGCATCCGGCACAATTGCTCGATGTGAAAGGGGAGATCATTGCTTCGCATTCTACGGCTTTGCGTACCCAACTTGCTCCTGTACTTAATCGTGGAGAACGCTTGGATTTAAGC
>DATGRU010000222.1:0-6070 GCA_035303295.1 Paenalcaligenes sp. | reverse complement strand
CACGCAATTTAGCTACCGTGGTAACGCCAGTTTTGACCAGCAGAATAACCGCTACCGGCACTTCAAAGGTAATACCGAAGGCTAAGAACATGGTCATTACAAAGTTCAAGTAGGCTTCGATATCCGGTGCGGGAGTAATGGATTCGGGTGCAAACGAGGCAATGAAGTGAAAAACGGTCTTAAAGACGACAAAATAACAAAATGCCATGCCCAATATAAACAGCAATGTGCTGGAAAAAATAAGGGGCAGGGCGAGACGCTTTTCGTGCTTGTACAGGCCCGGCGCGATAAACGCCCACGCTTGATATAACACCACTGGCAAGGCGATGATAAACGCAGCCAGCATCGTGACCTTTACAGGCACCATAAAAGGGGTAATCACGCCGGTGGCGATCATACGGGTGTCTTGTGGCAGCGAGGCCAGCATTGGCTGTGCCAGCGCATCGTAAATAACCGATGGGCCGGGATAGAGAAACAGCACAATAAAAACGGCGATCACACTGAGGGCTGCACGCATTAAGCGGGAACGCAGCTCGATCAAGTGTGACATAAAGGATTCGCCGGATTGCGACTCTTGTGTCATTTACGTGGTGCTCTTTGGTGAAATGTTGCTGGCTTCATCCGAGGCAGGTTTAACAGTCGCTTCGGTTGTTGACGGCGTATCGTCACCGTAGGGGTGATCCTTTGTTAGGGGCAACGAAGCCTGAGCTTCGGCAGGTGCGGTGTCGTCTTTTTTAGTAGCGGAGGAATCGACGCTGGAAGAGACGCCTTTAATTGCATCGTCTACCGACTTTTCAGTTTCAGTCGAAAATTCGTTAATGGCGCGACGAGCTTCTTCCAGTGGATCCGTTAATTGCTTTGTCGTGGCATTAACGGAGTCTTGTACCGATTTGGCGGCATCTTTAACCTGGTTTTTAATGGAATTCACTTCTTCCAGGTTAATTTCGCGTTCAATATCGGTTTTGACTTCGCTGACATAGCGCTGTGCACGCCCAAAGAGGTGGCCAACTGTGCGGGCCACCTTGGGCAGGCGTTCTGGGCCCAACACAAGTAAGGCAATAACACCGACAACCAGTAGCTCAGTAAAACTAATGTCAAACATAAGGGCGCAGTATCGTTAGATAGCCTTAGCTATCTTGCTTCTCTTTAGCCTGCACATCAACGGTGTTCTGGTCTTGAACACGTTGGGTAGCCGTTTCAGGTTCGTCTTCCTGTGCTTCCTTAATGCCTTTTTTGAAACCTTTTACGGCACCACCAAGGTCTTCACCCATATTGCGCAGTTTCTTTGTACCAAAAACCAAGGCTACGATGAGTAAAACGACCAGCCAGTGCCAAATGCTAAAACTTCCCATGTTTCGTCTCCGTTATGCGACGGCTGTCGCAGAGGTGTTCCAGGGGCGTGGACCCCCAATAATGTGTAAATGTAAATGATCAATTTCTTGACCGCCGTCGTTACCGCTATTAATAACAACGCGAAACCCCCCTTCGGGGCCGGGCCTGCAACCGTTATCCCGCGCAATTTGCGGTACCAATGCAAGCATTTTGCCTAACCATTCGGCATCATTTTCGCCAACATCTTGTAGGGATACTACATGGTGACGCGGCACTAATAAAATATGTACGGGTGCAGCAGGGTTAATGTCTTTAAAGGCCACGAACTCGTCGTTTTCGAAGACCTTTTCAGAGGGAATTGCACCTTCAGTAATTTTACAGAATAAACAGTTTTCGTTCATGAGCAGGCTTAAGCGACGGGTGAATAAGGGACTAGTTATTGCTAAATTAGACTAAGTGTACCGTATGCTGACGATTAGTTTAGTCAGAAACTAGTTTTTAGTACGTTGCGCCTTTTCTTCCAAACCGGATATACCCTGACGCCGCGCTAATTCGTCTAAAACGGCTTCAGGGCGTAAGCCATAATGCGTTAGGGCCACCAGACAATGAAACCATAGATCGGCCGTTTCGGCTACGATGCGATCGGGCGTGTTGTCTTTGGCGGCCATCACCAGTTCGCACGCTTCTTCACCGATTTTTTTTAAAAAAGCATCGGGGGCATTGGCCAACAAGCGGGCAGCGTACGAGCTGTCGGGGTTGCCGCCATTGGCAGGCAGTCGGGTCTCGAGTAAATCGGCGACTTGGCTAAGTACAGAATTAGAAGAAGCTTGGCTCATTTGTATATCTGCTTTGGGTCTTTAATAACAGGTTCGACGCTTTGCCATTCAGGCTGGCCATCCACGACGTTTAGACGCTGGTAGAAGCAACTTTCGCGCCCAGTATGGCAGGCAATGCCACCAACTTGATGCACTTGCAGCATAATGACGTCGGCATCGCAATCAAGGCGTATTTCTTTCACCTCTTGCACATGGCCTGACTCTTCGCCTTTGTGCCACAAGCGTTGTCTTGAGCGCGACCAGTACACGGCTTGTTGGCGCTGAAGCGTTTGCTGTAGGGCCTCGGCATTCATCCATGCCACCATCAAAATCTTGCCCGTTTCGGCATCTTGCGCAATGGCCGGAATTAAGCCTTGGGCATCAAAGTGAACCTGTTCTAACCAGCTATCTTGCATGTTTAAGACCTAACCTCAATACCTTGCTGTTGTAGGTGAGCTTTGGCTTCGGCAATGGAGTAGGTTCCGTAATGGAAAATACTGGCCGCTAACACCGCACTGGCACCGCCTTTCAATACGCCTTCGGCTAAATGCTCTAAGGTACCGACACCACCTGATGCAATGACTGGTACGGGAACCGCATCGGCCACAGCACGCGTTAGCTCAAGGTCGAAGCCCGACTTGGTGCCGTCGCGGTCCATGCTGGTAAGCAAAATTTCGCCAGCGCCAAGCTCGGCCACACGTTGCGCCCATTCCACCACATCTAAACCGGTGTTGCGCTTACCGCCGTGGGTGTAGACCTCCCATTTTGGGGGCTCGCCCGGAGCGGAACTGCGCCGTGCATCAATAGCCACCACCAAACACTGTGAACCGTAGTGTTCGGCCGCTGCCTTGATTAGGTTCGGATTCGTGATGGCCGCACTATTGATAGACACCTTATCGGCGCCAGCGTTCAATAAACGTTGAATATCGCTGACTTCACGCACACCACCACCCACAGTAAGAGGGATGAAAATTTGCTGCGCTACCTGTTCGATAATCGGCAGGATAAGGTCACGGTTTTCAGTGGTGGCGGTGATGTCGAGCAACGTGAGTTCGTCGGCACCTTGTTCGCTATAGCGAGCGGCAATTTCAACTGGGTCACCTGCATCGACCAGATCGACGAAATTTACCCCTTTAACCACTCGTCCTGCATTAACGTCTAAACAGGGAATGATACGACAACTAGCTGTTTTGCTTGGGTTCGTGCTCATTCGTCGTACTCGTCTGCGAAGTCTTGTGCTTGGGCAAAATCAAGGGTGCCTTCGTACAAGCTGCGACCTAAAATCACACCTTCCACACCTTCGTTTTCAACTTCACACAGTGCTTTGATATCGTCTAGGTTGGCTACACCACCCGATGCAATAACGGGGATGCTAACGTGGCGTGCTAAGGCAACGGTTGCTTCAATATTTACACCGGTTAGCATGCCGTCACGACCAATATCGGTGTAGATAATGGATTCGCAACCGTAGTCTTCGAATTTTTTGGCTAAATCGAGTACATCGTGGCGTGTTAGTTTGCTCCAGCCTTCGGTAGCAACTTTACCGTCGCGGGCATCTAAACCCACAATGATGTGGCCGGGGAAAGCGCTGCAGGCATCGCGTAAAAAGCCGGGGCTTTTTACGGCTGCGGTACCAATAATGACGTAGCTCATACCCGCATCAAGGTAGGCTTCGATGGTGTCTAAATCGCGGATACCACCCCCGATTTGCACCGGAATTTCGTCATCAACAGCCTTAATGATGGCATTGATGGCTGCTTGATTAATGGGTTTGCCGGACACAGCGCCGTTCAGGTCAACCAAATGCAGGCGTCGGGCGCCTTGATCAAGCCATTGTGTGGCAATGGCGCCGGGGTCGTCGGAAAATACGGTAGCGTCATCCAGGTCACCCTGGCGCAGGCGTACGCAGCGCCCGTCTTGAAGGTCGATGGCGGGGATTAAAAGCATGATGTATAGCCGTTAAACGAAGTATATAAATAAAAAATCGTAAACAACCGCAATGCGGATGGGTTTAAGGATTCCACTGAGCAAAGTTACTTAATAATCGTAAACCATTTTGGGCACTTTTCTCGGGGTGGAACTGCACAGCAAAAATATTGTCGCGGGCAACCGCACTGGTAAAGGTACAGCCATAATGCGTGGTACCTGCACATAGTGTAGAGGTATCTGGCTGAACGTAATAGCTATGTACAAAATAAAAATAGCTATATGGCTCGATAGTATCCCAAATTGGATGAGGTTTTGCGTGTTCCACGCGATTCCAGCCTATGTGCGGAACCTTCAAACCTGACGGGTTCGAGGCCGAATAATAGGCTTCACCACTAAAGCGTCGTACGTGGCCGGGGAATAGGTTTAAGCAGGGAGTGTGGCCTTCGTCGCTGTGGGTGAACAGCATTTGCTCACCGACGCAAATACCCAGCATGGGTTTGCGTTGCGCTTGAGTTAATAGACCGTCGTACAAACCCGATTGATGCAATGAAGCCATGCAATCAGGCATGGCACCTTGGCCGGGTAGTACAAGCCGATCGGCCGCCTGAAGTTGTTCAGGCGTCGAGGCTAAGCGGATTGTGGCAGCGGGTGCTGCCACCTGTAAGGCACGGGCAACCGAGTGAATATTGCCCATTCCGTAATCAACAATTGCAATCGTGCTCACGATAGGAGCCTTCGAGTAAGGGGTTAGAGTACGCCTTTTGTTGACGGGATGACGCCTTCATTACGCGGATCAGTTTCCAACGCCATACGTACGGCACGACCAAATGCTTTAAAAATGGTTTCGCATTGGTGGTGCGCGTTTTCGCCACGAATGTTGTCGATATGCAGGGTAGCATTCGCATGGTTTACAAAGCCTTGGAAGAATTCGCGGGCTAAGTCCACATCGAAGTTACCGATACGAGCGCGGCTAAAGTTCACGTAGTAATACAGGCCGGGGCGACCCGAGAAGTCGATAACGACACGGCTTAGCGATTCGTCTAACGGTACATAAGCGTGACCGTAGCGGCGCAAACCGGCTTTATCACCCACGGCTTTAGCAAAAGCCTGACCCAGTGCGATACCAATATCTTCGACCGAGTGGTGATCGTCGATATGGGTATCCCCATCACAGTGCACATCAAGGTCGATGAGCCCGTGGCGCGCGATTTGGTCCAGCATGTGATCCAGAAAGGGAACACCGCTGTTCAGCGTTTTACGGCCTGTGCCGTCTAAATTGATGGCAACCCGAATACGGGTTTCGTTAGTATTGCGAGAGATTTCAGCAGTACGCATGGCTACAAGCGGTTTAACACCGCAATTAAGAGTTAGAAAGCCGGTATTCAGCACTGGCGGCGTGGGCAAATAGGCCTTCACCTTTAGCGAGTGTCGCGGCAACAGGGCCTAGCGTTTGGGCGCCAGCCTGTGAGATGTGGATAATACTGCTACGTTTCTGAAAGTCATATACGCCTAACGGTGAGGAGAAGCGGGCAGTGCGTGATGTGGGTAACACATGGTTAGGGCCGGCACAGTAATCGCCTAGCGATTCAGAGCTGTAGTGGCCCATAAAGATAGCCCCGGCGTGGCGAATTTTATCCACAAGCTGTTCGGGATGTTCGGTGGAAAGTTCTAAGTGTTCTGCCGCGATGTGATTCGCTACCTCACAGGCTTCGTCTAGGTCGTTTACCTGAATTAGTGCACCACGGTTTTGCAGACTTTCGCGAATAATGGCAGCGCGAGGCATGCTTTCGATAAGTTGTTCGATGGCGGCTTCAACCGCATCAAGGTAGACGGCGTCGGGGCACAACAAAATAGATTGTGCCAATTCGTCGTGCTCGGCTTGAGAGAACAGATCCATGGCCACCCATTCGGCGGGGGTGCTGCCATCAGCGATAATTAAAATTTCGCTAGGGCCGGCAATCATATCGATGCCCACTGTACCAAACACGCGGCGC
>DATGRU010000221.1:0-10910 GCA_035303295.1 Paenalcaligenes sp. | reverse complement strand
GAGGTGAGAAAAGGAACAATGAGCACTGCTGCCAGCACCAAAACCAAAGCACCAATAAGACGTCGACGTGCGCGGCTACGCATCTCACGTAACTGAGCATCACTGGAGCTGCGACGAGTCGCTCCGGACGAACTTCTAGATGAAAACAGACCCATTTAACTGAAATCCATTAAATTACGAATTACGCCCAGACAGGCATAAGGAAGACTATGCGGGATTGCGCCCTAAATATTCTAGCACCGGACCCACCGTAACAAAGGATCCAAATACTAAAATTCTATCATTGGGTCGAGCTTCCGTTTTTGCCGCTTCAAATGCTGCAACCGGATGATCAAACACCTGCACAGCACTTTCAAAATAATTAACACGACGCCCTGCTGCGGCTTTGACGGTGGGCTTTGTGTTTCCATCATCCTGATCTGCGCCTCGACCAGCAGGCGTAGCAGGGCCTAGTTTCTTCGCTGCATTAACTAATGCTGACAATTCTTGACCTTTTAAACCACGCGCCCCATCCACAGACGCACAATACCAGCCGTCTATTCGGTCAATTAATAGCCTGAGCACGCCCGCAACGTCTTTATCACTGAACATACCTACAACGGCTAATGTACGCCCCGTAGACGGCATCTGATCAAGATTTTGCGCTAAGGCACCGGCTGCATGCGGATTATGCGCCACATCAAGAATAACCGTTGGGTCACCCGGTAAAATCTGTAAACGTCCCGGGATACTGGCTCGATGCAGGCCTTCACGCACAGCTTGAGCCGGCACAACCAGACGATAGCGTAATGCTTCCAAAGCCGCTAAGGCTGCAGATGCATTGAGCAACTGATTTACACCACGCAAAGAGGGGTACGCTAATCCACTGCGTCGCTGCTCGCGACCACCAAAAGCCCACTGCTGGGCATCACCAGAGTAATTAAAGTCCTTACCAAATTGCCACAAATCAGCACCAATTTTTTCAGCGTAATCGCTTACCGAGGCAGGTGGTACAGGGTCTGCGCAAATAGCGGGTACACCAGAGCGAAAGATGTGGGCTTTCTCGAAACCAATTTGCTCGCGTGAGTCACCTAAAAAAGCGATATGATCCACATCGACGCTGGTAATAATCGCGCAGTCGGTATCGACCATATTGACCGCGTCCAGACGACCTCCAAGCCCCACCTCTAAAATAGCCACGTCTACCTGCTCTTGCTCAAACAACAGCAAGGCACTTAAAGTAGAAAACTCAAAGTAACTTAGGCTGGTTTCTGCGCGTGCTTGATCAATACGGTAAAACTGCTCGGTAATTTGGGTGTCGGACGCCAGTTCTCCATTTACCCGAATGCGCTCGTTGTAGCGCACAAGGTGAGGTGACGCATAAACCCCTGTTTTGTAACCCGCCGCTTGCAATATAGCTTCTAAGATGGCGCAGGTAGACCCTTTACCATTCGTGCCGCCAACAGTAATTTTCAGATAAGGCGTTTTCAACCCTAATTGCTCGGCCACACGTTTAATTCGTGTTAGCCCAAGCTCAATTTCTGTAGGGTGTAACGTTTCCAAATAGGCTAACCACTGATCCAACGGGCTAGCGGCATGTAAATGTTGGCTGGGCATTATTATAAATATCATTAAAAAAACGGCAGATGCTGATGATAGCACCTGCCGTTCACTTACGTCAGTACGAACGTTAAGCAGAACTACACTTACTTACGACGGGCTGGAGGAATATCCGTGCAAGCACCCAACGAAGCAGCGGCTGCCATACCAACAGACTCACCCAAGGTAGGATGAGGATGGATGGTTTTGGCAATATCCACGGAGTCGGAACCCATTTCAATAGCCAAGGCCACTTCGCTGATTAAATCACCTGCACCGGTACCCACAATTGAGCCACCTAGGATACGCTTAGTTTCAGCATCGAACAGTAGCTTGGTAAACCCTTCGTCACGCGCGTTTGCAATAGCGCGTCCGGAAGCCTGCCAAGGGAAGAAGCCTTTTTCTACAGCAATACCTTCTGCTTTCGCTTCTTCTTCAGTAATACCTACCCAAGCAATTTCAGGATCAACATAAGCCACTGACGGAATCACTCGAGCGTCGAAGAAGCTCTTCTCTCCGGCTATGGCTTCAGCTGCCACGTGTGCCTCGTGTACGGCCTTGTGAGCCAACATAGGCTGGCCCACAATATCACCAATAGCGTAAATGTGCGGAACATTTGTACGTAGCTGCTTATCGACATTGATAAAGCCACGATCGCTTACCGCGACACCGGCTTTATCGGCGTCAATTTTATTGCCGTTAGGTGAACGACCTACAGCTTGCAATACGACGTCGTAACGCTGCGGCTCTTTCGGAGCACCTTCGCCCTCGAAAGTGACCCAGATACCGTCGTCTTTGGCTTCTGCTGAAACCGTACGCGTATTAAGCATGACATGGTCAAAGCGATGGGCATTCATTTTGTCCCACACTTTCACGGCTTCGCGGTCTGCACCCTGCATCAAGCCCGACTGCATTTCAACCACATCAAGACGTGTACCTAAAGCGGAATACACCGTACCCATTTCCAGACCAATAATGCCACCACCAATGATTAGCATCTTCTCTGGAATACCAGCCAGCTCTAAAGCACCGGTTGAGTCGATAATACGAGGATCTTCAGGTAGGAACGGCAACTTAACGGATTGACTACCCGCAGCAATAATGGCTGATTTAAACTTCAGCACTTGCTCAGCGCCATCTTCAGCACGTACTGCTAAATGGTGTGGATCGAGGAAACGACCTACACCGTTAACCACCGTTACCTTTCGTGCTCGGGCCATACCTGCCAAACCGGTTGTCAGCTTAGAGATGACCTTTTCTTTATAAGAGCGCATAACATCGATATCAATTTTGGCTTCACCAAAACTGATACCTTGATTGGCCATCGCTTTCGCCGCTTCATACACACCAACGGTATGTAAAAGTGCCTTAGAAGGAATGCACCCTACATTCAGACATACCCCGCCCAATGTGGGATAACGCTCGACTAGGGCCACCTTCAGCCCTAAGTCGGCTGCGCGGAAAGCAGCTGAGTATCCACCCGGACCTGCTCCCAGTACAACCACGTCGAACTCGCTATCAGCAGCGCTGCTGTGCGTAGCTGCGGTTGGTGCAGGAGCTGGAGCTTTACTTGTTTCAGCTGGCTTAGTGGCCGCTGCAGCCGCCACAGGCTCTGCTGCTTTCTCTGCTTCAGAGCTAGCCGCTTCCTGCGCTTCGATGCGCACAATCGGCGTGCCTTCGGACACTTTGTCACCCAGCTTAACCAGAAGCTCTTTGACCACCCCTGCCTGCTCGGCAGGGATTTCCATTGAGGCCTTGTCCGATTCGACAGTAATCAGGCTTTGCTCAACATCGATGGTGTCACCAACGTTAACCAATAGCTCAATCACCGTAACGTCACCGGAATCCCCAATATCGGGGATTTTCAGATCTACTATGCTCATGTCTGCTCCTTACAGCACAGCCCGACGGAAATCGGCTAAGAGTTGTGCCAAGAAAGCGTTAAAGCGTGCAGCAGCAGCCCCGTCAATGACTCGGTGGTCGTAAGACAAGGATAGCGGCAACATCAAACGTGGCTCGAACTCTTTACCGCTCCAGACCGGTTGAATGGATGAGCGGGACACACCAAGAATGGCAACTTCTGGTGCGTTAATAATAGGCGTAAAGTCGGTGCCACCAATACCGCCAAGCGATGAAATGGTGAAGCAACCGCCCTGCATTTGTGCCGCGGATAACTTACCATCGCGCGCTAAGCCAGCTAACTCACCCATTTCTTTAGCTAGTTCGATAACGCCTTTCTTATCAGCATCACGAATAACAGGCACCACCAGACCATTCGGTGTATCGGCAGCAAAACCGATATGGTAGTACTTCTTCAGAACGAGATTATCACCGTCAAGCGATGCATTGAACTCGGGGAATTTCTTCAATGCAGCCACTACTGCCTTAATAATAAAGGCCAACATAGTGACGCGAGCACCCGATTTCTTGCCCTCTTCGTTCAACTGCTTACGCAGTGCTTCAAGTTCTGTGATGTCTGCTTGCTCGTTATTGGTGACATGAGGAATCATGACCCAGTTACGATGCAAGTTCGCGCCAGAAATTTTCTTAATGCGCGACAGCGGCTGAGTTTCGATTTCGCCAAAGCGGGTGAAATCAACTTTAGGCCAAGCCAGCACATCCAGGCCACCACCAGCACTTACTGCGGGAGCCGATGCACTACCTTGATTTGCCAAGGCAGATTTCACGTACTGACGAACGTCATCTGGCGTAATACGGCCCTTATTTCCAGACCCTTTTACCAGCAACAAGTTCACACCCAATTCGCGCGCAAAACGACGCACTGATGGCGAAGCATGCGGTAGATTGCGTGCTGGTACATCAGCTTCAGAATAAGCGGATGTTGGCGACTCGCGTACCGGTGATTCCGATGCTTGCACGCCCGCAGCCGAGCCAACCACAGCCGTGGTGGCTTTAGCTACGTTTTCTACTGGCGCTGCGGCAGGAGCAGGAGCTGCGCTTTGTTCTGCTGCAGGTGCAGCGGCACCGCCGCTAACACGCAACTGCAAAATCGCAGAGCCCTGACTAACCTTGTCACCCACTTTTACGCTTAGCGCTTCAATAACACCGGCATGTGACGACGGCACTTCCATTGAGGCTTTGTCAGTTTCTAGTGTGATGAGGCTTTGATCAGCTTCAATGGTGTCGCCAACTGCCACCAGTACCTCGATAACATCGACATCTGTCGCATCGCCAATATCGGGCACTTCAACGGTAATAACCTGCTCAGCACCACCTGCAGCGGCAGCACTAGCCGCGGCGGGAGCAGCTGCTTCCTGAGCAACAGGAGCCGGTGCACTAGCCTGTTCGGCTGGCGCAGGGGCCTCGTCTGCTTTTTCTGCGGGTGCAGCATCTGCAGAAGCGTCGAGCTCTAGAATTAAAGAGCCTTGTTTAACCTTATCGCCAATATTGACTTTTAGGGCCTTCACGACACCCGCATGGGATGACGGAATTTCCATTGAGGCTTTATCTGACTCGACGGTAATTAAACTTTGGTCGACCTCTACTGTATCGCCTTCGGCAACCAATAGTTCAATGACATCGACCTCGCCATCATCGCCAATATCAGGAACGATAACTTCAATAGTTTTACTCATTTATCTAGCCCTCAAGCGTGGTGCGGGTTGGCTTTATCGGTGTTGATACCGTACTTTTTAATCGCTTCCGTTACTTTGCTGATTGGCAATTTGCCTTCATCAGCTAAGGCACGCAAAGCGCTTAGTACGACAAAATGACGATCAACTTCAAAGTGCTCGCGCAGCTTGTAACGGTAGTCGGAACGGCCGTAACCGTCGGTACCCAACACACGGTACGTACGATCGTTCGGAACGAACTGACGAATTTGATCAGCAAAAGCTTTAACGTAGTCAGTGGAAGCAACTACTGGACCTTTAGTGTCTTGTAACTGCTGAGTCACGTATGGCACTGGTGCGTTTTTGTCCTCGGGGTTAAGCAAGGAATGACGTTCGCAATCCAGACCATCACGACGTAGCTCGGTAAAGCTTGTGACGCTCCATACATCGGAACCAATACCCCAATCTTTCTCAAGCAACTCTTGCGCAGCAATTACTTCACGCAGGATCGTACCTGAACCCATTAACTGTACATGCAAGTCGCCTTTTTCAACAGACTTGAACTTGTACATACCACGCAGAATGCCTTCTTCGTCGCCTGTTTTCAATCCAGGCTGCGAGTAGTTCTCGTTCATCAGGGTGATGTAGTAGTAAATATCTTCCTGATTTTCGACCATGCGACGCAACCCGTCGCGAATAATAACGGCAACCTCGTGCGCAAACGTTGGGTCGTAAGAAACACAATTCGGGATCAACGATGACTGAATGTGGCTATGACCATCTTCGTGCTGCAGACCTTCACCATTTAGCGTGGTGCGTCCAGCAGTACCACCCAATACGAAACCACGAGCTTGCATATCACCTGCTGCCCATGCTAGATCACCAAAACGTTGGAAACCGAACATAGAGTAGTAGATGAAGAAAGGAATCATAATTTTGTTGTTGCTGGAGTATGACGTCGCAGCAGCAATCCACGAGCTGAATGCACCTAGCTCGTTAATTCCTTCTTGTAACAGCTGACCTTTTTTGTCTTCACGGTAGTACATCACCTGATCTTTATCGACAGGTGTGTATTTCTGACCTACTGGCGAGTAAATACCAATTTGACGGAACAAACCTTCCATACCGAAAGTACGGGACTCGTCAGCCAAAATAGGCACAACGCGCGGACCTAATGCTTTATCACGCAGCAATTGATTCAGCACACGTACAAAAGCTTGTGTAGTGGAAATCTCGCGACCTTCAGCGGTAGGCTCAAGAACAGCTTTAAAGACCTCGAGCTCGGGTGTAGGCAAGGTTTCATCTGCTTTCACACGACGCTTCGGCAAGTAACCACCTAAGGCTTGACGACGCGCATGGAGATATTTCATCTCGGGTGAGTCTTCAGCTGGCTTGAAGTATGGCAGGTCTTCCAACTTATCGTCAGGAATTGGAATATTGAAACGATCGCGGAATTCACGGATAGCCTCAACGTCCAGACTCTTCTGCTGGTGACTTGGGTTTTTCGCTTGACCCACATGCCCCATACCGTAACCTTTAATGGTTTTCGCCAAGATTACGGTAGGCTGACCTTCGTGTTTTACGGCAGCATCAAAGGCTGCATAAACTTTGTGCGGATCGTGGCCACCACGATTCAAACGCCAGATTTCTTGGTCGCTCATGCGGCTGACCATTTCTAATAGCTTAGGATGCTTGCCAAAGAAGTGTTCACGCACGTAAGCACCGTCGTTAGCTTTGTACGCTTGGTACTCACCATCGATGGTCTCTTCCATAACTTTGCGCAAAATACCTTCTTTATCGCGCGCCAAGAGAGGATCCCAGTAACCGCCCCAAATGAGCTTAAGAACGTTCCAGCCAGCACCACGGAATGTGCCTTCTAGTTCTTGGATGATTTTGCTATTACCGCGAACAGGACCGTCCAAACGCTGCAGGTTGCAGTTCACCACAAAAATCAGGTTATCTAGACCTTCGCGGGCTGCAACACCGATCGCACCTAAAGACTCGGGCTCGTCCATCTCGCCGTCGCCTAGGAATACCCATACTTTACGACCAGTGGTGTCTTGAATACCGCGTGCGTGCAGGTACTTCAGGAAGCGAGCCTGATAAATACCCATCAGCGGACCTAGACCCATCGATACCGTTGGGAACTGCCAGAAATCAGGCATAAGTTTGGGGTGTGGGTAAGAAGGCAAGCCTTTACCGTCGACTTCTTGACGGAAGTTATCTAATTGCTCTTCGCTGAGACGACCCTCGAGGAATGCACGCGCATACATACCGGGCGACGTATGGCCTTGGAAATAAACCAAGTCACCACCGTGGTTTTCATTTTCGGCATGCCAGAAGTGGTTCTGGCCACAACCGATCATGGTAGCTAGCGATGCAAACGAAGCAATATGACCACCCAAGCCACCACCGTCTGCTGGCGTATGCTGGTTAGCTTTAACCACCATAGCCATCGCATTCCAGCGAATGTACGAGCGAATGCGCTCTTCAAGTGCCAAATCACCAGGGTGAGCAGGCTCAAGTCCGGCAGGAATGGTATTTAAATAAGCCGTATTAGGGCTGTAAGGGATGTTTGATCCCGAGCGACGGGCTAGATCAGTAAGGCGCTCGATCAAAAAGTGGGCCCGATCCGGACCTTCACGATCGAGAACGGCTTCTAGAGCCTCGAGCCATTCTTGGGTTTCAAGGGCGGCATCGTCATTTGCCGCGTTACTGACTTGGTCAAGAGAGGACATATAGCGTCTCCATTTATTAAGATATGAGTCCGCTCTGACATCGTGATCGCTTGTTAGTTGACGCTGTCTAGGAAGTCGGACCGCAAACGGTTCAGGCAGGTCTTGCCTATAACTGGAACCATTCTAGGAAATTACCGAGTAGCACTCAAGTAAAATTTCATTTTATGGTAAGAGTTTTTATAATGTGAAAAATCAAGCTTGGTGTTAGCGCTTACAATGCATCCAGTTCCTAATGTTGATGTCATGGCAAATCCTACTAAAAAGTCACTTATACCAAACACGTTTTACGATCAGGCACGTCAAAATCGACGCGGGCTATATTGGCTCACGCCTGTCATCGTACTGGTCTTATACCTGTGTGTAATGGGCGTGTTTATCTGGTTACAACGATTACAAAGCGATAGCGTAATGTTTGTAACCATTGATCAAGAAATTCGTCAGCAGCGCCTGACGATGGTGATCATCGCGCTTTCCTTTGTTATTGTTTTAAGTCTGCTCGCCCTGTGGCGCTACACTCGCTTCCGCACGCGTGCCGAGGCCGCATTAATCGCCGAAACCAGTTTTAGGCGCGCCATGGAAAACTCAATGTCTACGGGCATGCGAGTGTTTGATATGCATGGGCGTATCGCTTACGTAAACCCGGCTTTCTGTCGCATGATTGGCTGGAATGAGGCCGACTTAATTGGTCGCACCGCGCCCTTCCCCTACTGGCTGCCCGGTCGCCACCCGCATCATCAGGAAATTCTTGATTTATTGATGTCTGGCCGTACCCCGGGAAGCGGCTTAGAAGTTGAAGCCCAACGTCGTGATGGTTCTCGTTTTACGGCTCGTATGTATGTATCGCCTTTACGCGATCCTAACGGCGAGCAAATTGGGTGGATGACGTCGATGACTGACATCACTGAACCCAAGCGCATACGCGAGGCATTAACCGCAGCCCACGAGCGATTCATGACCGTGCTAGAAGGCTTAGACGATGCGATTTCAGTCGTGGCCGATACGCCCGAAGGCCTAGAGCTGCTCTTTGCCAACCGCACTTACCGTCGCTTTTTTGGCGCACAGTCTAATGGGCATGCTGAACTATTAGGCGGTCGCATGGGACGATTTACCGATGAAACGGTGGAAACCTACGCTAATTCAGCCCAACGCTGGTTTGAGGTGCATCATCGTATGTTGGCCTGGACGGATGGACGACGAGTACGGCTGCAGGTGGCTCGCGACATTACCGAGCGACGTAAACACGAAGAAGCCTCCCGCGTACAACAAGAAAAAATCCAACTCACCAGCCGCCTAACAACCATGGGAGAGATGGCCTCTTCCTTAGCCCACGAGTTAAATCAGCCGCTAACTGCCATCAGCAATTACAGTATGGGTGCGGTAGCCATGGTGCGCAGCGGTAAAGCCAAACCTGAGCAAGTTATCGAGGCTTTAGAGAAAGCGGCCAGCCAAGCCGAACGGGCTGGCAAAATCATTAGTCGTATCCGTGAGTTTGTGAAGCGCAGCGAGCCTCGAAGACAATCTGTTAGCATAATACAAATCGTTGATAATGCAGTAAGTTTTGCAGAAATCGATGCACGAAAGCGGCAGATCGATATTCAGCTCAACCTGCCTGAAATTTTGCCCGAAGTAATGGCCGACCCTATTCTTATTGAGCAGGTATTATTAAACCTGTTGAAGAATGGCGTGGAAGCGATGGAAGGAAGCGATTATCATATTCTCCATGTAAACATCTCGATTCATGACGAAATGTTAGAAGTCGCCGTCATCGATAGAGGCTATGGTCTGAAATATCCGGAGCGTCTCTTTGAGCCGTTTTACAGTACTAAGTCTGAAGGCTTAGGCATGGGCTTAAATATTTGCAGGACTATTATCGAATCCCATCACGGTCGCCTGTGGGCGAGCGAGAACCCCGATGGCGGTACGATATTCCGTTTTACTTTACCGTGTGCAGCGTCACAAACGCCGACCACCAATAATGATTCCAAGGAGATATAAGCATGAGCAGTACCCAAACTTCCTGCACCATTTTTATCGTTGATGATGATGAAGCAGTACGCGATTCCTTGCGTTGGTTACTTGAGGCGAATGGCTATCGTGTAAAGTGCTTTCCCGCTGCGGAAGAGTTTCTTAGCGCTTATGATCCTGAACAAGTTGGTGTGCTAATTGTTGACGTACGTATGCCAGGCATGAGCGGGCTAGAGCTCCAAGAGGCTCTTATTGCACGTAAAGCCCCTATACCAATTGTCTTTATCACCGGCCACGGAGATGTTCCAATGGCAGTTAGCACCATGAAAAAAGGTGCTATCGACTTCTTAGAGAAACCCTTTAACGAAGCCGACCTACGCGCTATTGTTGCGCGCATGATGGAGCAAGCCACCGAGCGCGCTAATCAAGTACAAGCACAGCGTAGCCATGAAGAAGTTCTATCGCGTCTTACTGCACGTGAACAGCAAGTGTTAGAGCGCATTGTGGCTGGACGACTAAACAAACAAATCGCTGGCGATCTGAATATCAGTATTAAAACGGTGGAAGCCCACCGCGCCAATATTATGGAAAAACTCGAGGTCACCACTGTGGCTGACCTAATGAAAATTGCATTGACCAAATCCGGAGAAGCTTAATTATGAGCAGCACAAGTGCCAGAGTCATTTCAGGAACAGCGCTGGCCCAACAGGTACGTGAAGAAGTAGCTAGGCGTGTAGAACAATTAGCTGCCCGACAAATACGGCCTGGTTTAACCGTTGTACTCGTAGGCGATGACCCTGCCTCTCACGTCTACGTAAAAAACAAAGCCATCGCATGTGAAAAAGCAGGCATTAAATCCGATGTCATTCGCTTAGATGCGTCGGTATCTGAAACTGAACTTCTGGCACTTATTCGGCAATTGAATAGCGACAACAGCGTTGACGGCATTCTGGTTCAATTGCCCCTACCCGCCCATTTAGATGAGCACAAGGTAATCGAAACCATCTCGCCAGCCAAAGATGTCGATGGATTCCACATTAGTAATGCGGGTCTGCTT